>NZ_JBVFXW010000006.1:0-100118 GCF_055522395.1 Psychrobacter sp. TPE 89C | reverse complement strand
AATAAAAAATATTCTCTTAGAAAAATCGTTGATAGTCTTGTTATTAGCGATAAATAAAGACTTTGCTAAAAAAATAATATTGAACGTTTAAACATAAGATCCTAAAGCCAGTATATGACCGACTCCTAATGTCGTAATGAGTACAAAAAACCAATTGGTATGCGAGGACGGATAGTTTTGGCGAAATAATTTAGCCCAAGCCATTATCATGCATACTATATTGATGACAAACAAAGAACTCCATAAGTTGAGCAAAAAATCTAACCACTCTCGACTTAAACTATTCTGAGAAAAATCTATCGTAAACTTGATACTGGTATAACTAAAACTGAGTAGAGTGATTGCTGATATTATGAAAATAAATATATCTACTTTTGACGTCTTTTGGTTTTGGTGAGGATAGACGATAGGTTTGATTAGTAATACCACTAACCATAAGAAGCTTGCCACCCAAACGACATATGATGGCCATACTGTCATCATACTTCTCCAAACGTAAACATAGATATCAAAAGTTAAGTATAGAGTGTGCCATGCGCGCCAGTTAAAGGTTGTCTAACTCTCAGCACGCAAAGCACATCTTAAAAATAATTATTCTACTTTAAATAATCAGCGCGCGCTCATCTCTGGTACTGGACGTAACTCTTCACCAATGTACTCCGCACTTGGGCGAATGATACGGTTATTGGCACGTTGCTCAAACACGTGGGCTGCCCAGCCAGTCAAGCGTGAACAGACAAAGATAGGGGTAAACAGTTTGGTCGGGATACCCATGAAGTGGTAAGCAGAGGCATGGAAAAAATCAGCATTACAGAACAGTTTTTTCTCGCGCCACATGACTTCTTCACAGCGTACTGATACAGGATATAGCACTTCATCACCGACATCCGCTGCCAGCTTTTCAGCCCAACCTTTAATCACGACATTGCGTGGATCTGACTCGCTATAGATCGCATGACCAAAGCCCATGATTTTGTCTTTGCGTGCCAGCATGGCCATCATTTCTGTCTCGGCTTCATCGGCTGAACCAAAGCCTTCAATCATATCCATCGCTGCTTCGTTCGCACCGCCATGCAAGTGACCACGTAATGAGCCAATCGCGCCTGTGATACAAGAATGAATGTCAGATAAAGTAGAAGCACAAACGCGAGCGGTAAAGGTTGAAGCGTTGAACTCATGCTCTGCGTACAAGATAAGAGACACGTTCATCACTTTTGTGTGTAGCTCGTTTGGTTTCTCACCTTTTAGCAGATGCAAGAAGTGACCGCCGATGGTTTCATCATCCGTTTCGGTTTCGATACGCACGTTGTCATGCGTGAAGCGATACCAATAGTTGATAATCGATGGGAAAACAGCAAGCATACGATCGGTTTGATCGTTTTCTTCTGCAAAGTCCATTTCTGTCTCAAGGTTGCCAAGCATAGAGCAACCAGTACGCAATACATCCATTGGATGTGCGGTCGCTGGGATACGCTCTAATACGTCTTTTAGTGCTTGTGGCAGACCACGTAAGCCTTTTAGCTTGGTCTGGTAAGCATCAAGCTCAGTTTGGTTTGGCAAGTTGCCATAAAGTAACAAGTAAGCCACTTCTTCAAAAATGCATTTGTCTGCCAGTTCTGACACGTCGTAACCACGATAGGTCAGACCTGAGCCTGATTTGCCAACAGTAGATAGTGCCGTTTTGCCAGCGACTTGACCGCGTAAACCTGCGCCTGAAAGTTCTTTCTGTGCTGCCATGATTAAATTCCTTTTGTGGGTAGCTTTTTTGGGTGAAAAACGGTGTTTCTGATAATGAATTTATTGGTTAATAACTGACTATAGCGCCAGTTGAGCGTTACGCAGGCTGTTCAGGCTGTGGGCCACCTAACTCGACATTGCAACGCTTAAATTCGGCTTCGATAGGCACGTTAAGCACTTCCATTGCGCTGCCTTCGCCTTCTGCATTATTAATCTTCATATACTTAACGCCAAGCGGTGACTCCATAAACGTTTGAATTTCCGTCATCTCTTCCGGAGTAGGTTCAGCCATTGGCGTTGCGATTTCTTCGCCATTCATGACAAGCAATTGCTCATTGCCAAAAGCAATCAACTTCTTCCCCACCTCTGACGTATAGAAGTCATCCAGCTCTTGCAGCTCTGCATCGGTAAACTGACTTTTATAAAAGCTGTCGACCTCTGCTTTACCTAAGTCTTCATCGCGCGACTCAAGGCAGCTTACTTGCTCTGCGCTGAGTGTACCGCTATTGATAATCGGTGCAAATAATAGCTTGTTGACAGTGTCTAGCGTAATTGTCGTCATTACTAAGTCGTCTTGAGTGGCGGGTGCAGCAGCCTTATCTGTGGCAACGACTTCAGCAGTGCTTGCATCGCTAGTCGTGTCGTCAGCGGTTTCTGGTGTTTTATCACAGCCCGTCGTAAGCAACAACGCGGCGAGCGTGCAGCTAAAAATTGAAGATTTAACGATAGAACTAGGGGTAAAAAATGACATAAATAACCTAAAGGTAAATGAAGATGAGTGTCGTAAAGATAACAGCAATAGCAATGTGTCTTTTTGGCGTTGATATGTGCTAATTAAGATCACTAATTAAACTAACTAGCAACTAGCTGCCAATCATTAACTACTTGTTATCAGAAAACAGTTTGTCTAGTGTCTGCTCAAATTCATGATAATTTAAGAAATCATACAATTCCATACGAGTCTGCATGGTATCGACAACTTTGTCTTGCGTACCGTCGTTCAGTAAATGCTGATAGACATTCAATGCCGCTTTATTCATCGCACGGAAGGCTGATAGCGGATATAACACCATATCAACTCCAACGCCATGCAGCTGATCAGTGGTGTACAAATCAGTCTGACCAAACTCAGTCATATTCGCTAGCACAGGAATGTCTAGTACATCGGTAAACTTACGATACATCTCGATATCGGTTAGCGCTTCCGCAAAAATCATATCTGCGCCAGCTTCTTGGAAGGCAACAGCACGTTCAACAGCAGCATCTAAACCTTCTACAGATAAGGCATCTGTACGCGCCATCACCACAAAGTCAGGATCGGTTTTGGCATCTAGTGCTGCTTTAAGACGATCAACCATCTCTGAGATACTAACGATTTCTTTATTAGGGCGATGACCACAGCGCTTTTGCGCCACTTGATCTTCGATATGTACCGCTGCCACGCCGGCCTTTTCCATTTTTCTGATGGTCTGAGCAATATTAAAGGCGCCACCAAAGCCAGTATCAATATCAACCAGTAGCGGTGTATCAACGGCATCGGTAATGCGGCGGGCATCTTCTAGGACGTTATCAAGACTGGTCATACCCAGATCAGGCAAGCCAAATGACGCATTGGCCACGCCAGCACCAGAGAGATACAACGCTTGATGACCAACTTGGGTTGCCATCATCGCAGTATAAGCGTTAATAGCACCAGCAATTTGTAGTGGTTGGTTGTTATCGTTTTTTTGTTTTAAGGCACTACGGAAGCGCGCGCCAGCAGATGATAAAGTCATGTTGTAATCCTTACTTGGAGGGATGATATTCTCTTTATTGTTATCGATTATACCCAATTATCAGTCACTGGGAAGGGGGTTTTTGCTGTAATTGATTATATAATTTAAATTATGAATTAAATAAAATTAATATTATTTGAATTATAAATAATGGTATCCATAAATCAACGGTTCATATGCATTACTATTCATTTTAGTAAAACGACTTCATTGATTGACCTTTAATATTTACATTTACTTACAAAGATAGGCTAAGTACTTGTCACGCTTTATAAATATTACGCAAGAAAAAAGCCCTGATAGCAAGGCTAAAAGGGCTTTATAAATGATTAGACGTACTCTAGATAAGCGTCTAACCAAAGAGACCGGCAAGATTGGCTAAGAATAACAAGGCAACGCCACCTAGGAACAGTAAGCTTATAATTGAATAAACATTCATACCTGCTGATAGTTTTTTATGTTTTTTGACCAATGAATAATTTAACCAACCAAAAATAGGCGCAGACACAAATGCTGATATCATGGCGAACTTCAGCATGGCACCCAATTGTCCGGTGAAGAAAGTGATAATCACTAGACCACCACCGATGGCATAAGTCGTCCAAAAAGCGACTTGTTTTTTATTAATCTCGCTTTCACCTTTCAGTAGACGCCAGCACTCAGCATTCGCACGGCCATAGCCGTCAGCACAGGTAATCGTCGTGCCGAACATACACATAAAGGCGATAAAGGCGACCAGAAGCCTTGACCATTCACCGATGGTCGCCGTATACATGTTGATGAGCTGATCAATATAAGCGACGCCTGCGGTTTGAATTTCCTGACCAGAACCATACTGAACGAATACACCTAATGATAAAAAGAACAACGCTAAAATAGCAGAAACCAAAAATCCCACATTAAAATCAAGCAAACCTTGTTTGAGAGTGGTGTTGTCAGCTTTTCGCTTTGCAGATGTCCACATTGAGGTAATGGCAGCAAACTCAAGCGGCGCTGGCATCCAACCCATGAGCGCCACGATAAAGCCTAACGTTGCTAAATTCCAAGGAGAGGTAGGAATAAAATCAGGTGTCATCACCGTCGGCTTGCCAGCAGCAATCAGTACCGCCAATACTGTAGCGGAGACCAGAGCAATCATAATCCACTTAGTCACACCATCCAGTAGTTTATAGTGTCCAGCAAGTAGAAAGAACCAAGACACTCCCACTATGATCAATGACAGCGCCATCGTTGATAGACCAAGGGACGCGGGTAGCATAAAGCCTAGTATCACCGCAGCAAGCAGGGTCACCGCCCCTGTACTAATCACTGCAGATAGGATAGATAAGACGAAGTAAATCCACAAATATGCTTTTGAGCGTTTGGCATAACCTGCGATCAAGCTTTCGCCCGTATCATAGACATAGTCAGTGCCGAAGCGAAAGAAAGGATACTTAAACACATTGGCTAAGATAATCATGATAGCCAACTGCCAGCCATAGATAGCACCAGCCTGCGTAGAGGAGATAAGATGCGAGCCACCAATAGCAGCAGTCGCCATTAAAATACCAGGACCAAAAATGCGCCAGCTAAAGCCTTCTTGGGCAGTGCTAGCCATGTCGGAATTGTTGAGTTGTTGTGTGGTCATGAGTCCCTCGAAATAGTTAAATAGCCAGCCATCACGTCCTGTGATGTACTGCCAGCAACCATTACAGCAATGTGTACAAAAAATAAGCGGTGACTGTATCACACCTTGTACGGCTCGTAATAATGATTATTTTTACGGTCAACGCCAATAGATAGTTAACGATTGACCGTTTTTTACTGGGCGTGATAGCGAGATTAGCACTTAACAGTCAAGGTTGACAATACTCACATAAATTTCTGCTGACGATAAGTAATACCGCGCTGCTCATAAACGTGATAAATCGCACTGAGTAAGTCAGGAATACTAGGGTGAACGAAGTCTTTGAGCGTATGTAGATAGATAGGGGAGGTGACATTCTCATGCACCAAGCTTTGATAACTGATTTGCTCGGTGCGCACCGTTTTTAGGCTGGCAGGTACGAGGGTAATACCTTCGCCAGCAGCCACCAAACCCAGCGCGACCTGTAAGTCGCTCACAGTTGTGGTCATAAATGGCGAAATGCCATATTGTGCAAACAAATGCAGCAATGGCTCGGTAATAGGCGTATTAAGTGTGGACTGCTTGTTGGTTGCACGGTTTTTTGTATGAGCGGTCAATTTTGCGCTCTGTGCGTTCGAAGTCGATACGGTTGTGGCTATTGGTAAATGCGTTTGATGGTATAGAATCAAGCGGTTGTTTGCCAAATCTATCAAGTGCTGTTCATGGATATGCGCTAAGGCGTGTGCTTTTGGTAGCGCGACGACGTAACGCTCATGCCGTAGTAATATCTGCTGAATCCAAGGGTCTTTGTGAGCAAAACGACCAAAGCCAATGTCGATTTCACCAGATTTGAGTGCCTCGATTTGCTGATATGAGCTGATGTCTTTTAGATTGACTTCGATGTCGGGGCTG
Source organism: Psychrobacter sp. TPE 89C (assembly GCF_055522395.1). NCBI lineage: Bacteria > Pseudomonadati > Pseudomonadota > Gammaproteobacteria > Moraxellales > Moraxellaceae > Psychrobacter > Psychrobacter sp. TPE 89C. The sequence continues at coordinate 94,088 of NZ_JBVFXW010000006.1, read as the reverse complement.
GATTGCTTGAGCATCGCGATTATTTCAGGAAGCAAGCCATAAAGCACAGAAGGCACAAAGCCAATGTTTAAAATGCTACTTGGTGCAGACAGTCGTTGAGTCATACTGGTAACGGTATCAATCTCAGTCAGTATGGTACTGATTTTATCATAAAAAAACGTGCCTGCTTCGGTCAGATCTAACGGTCTATGATAGCGATCGATTAACTCTACACCCATATCTATTTCTAGCTGTTTAAGTAGACGACTCAAGCTTGGCTGTGACAATCCTGTTTTGGTTGCGGCTGCACTAAAGCTACGCAAATCTGCGATAGCAATAAAGGCGTTAAGCTGTTTTAAGTCCATACTCTTAAACCTGTTTTTATATATTGTCTTTATATTCATCAGCATATTGACGATAGTATGCTAGGCATTTTACAAATATTACTGATATCAAATAAATTGTGCTTGAAGATAATACAGTGAGCAACTATATTGTTTGTTTACGCTATAGTTACAATTTGGTGATAAATATCACAACTCATTCTAGCAGTCATTTAATACCAGTAGAATAAACTGGTTTGGTATTATTTTATGAGCGACAAGAAAACGGATATTGATACAGATTTTGAAGAAAAATGGGCGGATATTGCCAATAGAAAATGGCGTACTCGTACCAATAACGATATCTATAATCGTTTCATCACTCGTGTACAAAGCATTGAAGGTGACTGCCATGCTGACAATGATACACAGGCGCGGTTAGATTTAATAGCGACCGAGACAGCAGATACTGAGACGGTCTTTGATTTCTCAAATCAAAGCGCATTTGTAGAAGGCATGTTTGATACAGATGAGTTATTAGAAATGGACTCTAACGACAGTCAATTGGATAGTGACCATAACAGTATTCTGGATTCAGAAACGGACGTACCCTCTGCTCCCGAAGCGACTACTTATGATGACTGGGACACTCAAGAGGCGCAGATAGATGACATGGTAAGCGAGCCAGCAGCGACGCAGAAGCTGGCAAGTAGTAAAAAACCCCTCATTATTGGTATGTTTTTTGGCTCATTGTTGATTGCTGTCATCGTAGCAGCACTTATTTTCACTGGGATTCTATCCACTTCAACGAATACCGCTGTGCCTGATAATGCAAACTCAACTCTCAATAGCAATATTGAGGCAGTTGAGACAGAAGTAACGACAAACAATATACCGGCTGAAGAGACTGAATCAGAAACAAGCATAGATGATAGTAAACCTGAGGCTGACCCAAGCGCTATAGAGACGCCAGTAGCAGCTGCGAAACAAGGTGAGGCTATTAGTGAGAGTCAAGACAGTATACCTAATGGAGCAAAGGCAACTGAGGCACCATTATCAGAAGCTGCCTCTAATGAGTCGCAAGCTGATACTGCTATCAGTTATGAGGTGTTTAGACAAGAATCACAAAGCACAGTGTATCGTGAGACCAACGACTAGGCTTCAAGTACTATATATATGCTTTGTATTATTGGCCAGATACTCCTTGCTCTATCTAATGAACTTACCATTAAGATGGTACTGTTTTCAATGAAATCCCCTCTACACTGCCACACCGAACAAACATCCAATCATCGATGTGGCTAGCATTGCAATCGCTCCCCACGAAACGATCCGAACGATAGCAGGGATAATGGGCGCACCGCCTAAACGGGCCGATATCACACCCAACATAATGAGACCAAGTAAGGTAATAGATGCCAATGACCAGACCAATGTCTGCGCTGGTAATACCATGATACCAATCACAGGCAATATCGCCCCAGCAATGAACGATAATCCCGAAGCAACGGATGCATGAATCGGCTTTGCTTGGCTAAGATCGGTCAAACCAATCTCGTCACGAGCATGGGCTTCAAGGGCATCATGTTCAGTTAAAGCCACCGCGACTTGATGAGCCAACGTGTGATCAAGTCCGCGCGTTTCATAAATTTTCGTTAATTCCAAGAGCTCGCGATCAGCATTATGTGTCAGCTCATACTGCTCTTTGGTTAAATCAGCCTTTTCGGTATCTGCTTGCGAAGACACCGAAATATACTCGCCAGCCGCCATTGATAACGCACCTGCTGTCAATGCTGCCAGTCCGGTCAGTAGCATTGTCTGACTACTAGGATTTGCCGCTGCTACGCCAACCAGTAAACTGGCAGTTGAAATCAACCCATCATTCGCACCTAATACGGCTGCCCTTAACCAATGGTTGCGGTTGCTAAGATGAGGCTCGTCATGAATAGAGTGATGCATAGATATCCTTAGAGAGTCGTTAAACACTTGAGACTTAATTATCTACTATTACTCAGTTTTTTATACAGTAAGATTTTTTTAGCTTTATTACTAAATGCATAAATGTGCTAATTGATAACACGCCCTAGCTATTCATAAAACGAGCTTTTATCTCATCCGATCATTTTGTGGCTCATATTAAATGAATGAAAAAATCAGTGAGTCATGGCACTTTCCAAAATCGTATAGGCTGCTTTGACTCTATCCGCATTAGGATAGTTTTTATTCGCTAAAATGACGATGCCTGATTTTTTGGAAGGGATATAAGCGATATACCCACCAAACCCATTGGTAGCACCTGTCTTATTGGCCCATACGTTGTTTAAAACGGGTGTAGGGCGGTTGTCTGCGGTAATGGTTTGGGCGTTCAGTACTACATCCATCGAGTTACCTTCAAGCAAGGTATCCAGTGAAGTAGGGAATGGATACATCTCCCACGCTAATCCTTGTGTAAAGGTGCTCACCTGATAGTAACCCTTTCTATTATTCTTCAATGATTGCTGAGTATCTTTATCAAGAGATACTAATCCCATATTCGCAGCCATATATCGAGTCATATCTGCACTGGTTGATTTGATCCCGTAGGCTTCTGCGTCTAACATACCGGGATTGACTCTAATGGCATCGCCAGCAGCATTATAACCAAACGCATAATCATCCATTCTGTCACTAGGCACATTGACAAAGGTATTCGGCATGTTGAGTGCTGGCAGGATTTCATCTTCCATTAGCTGTGTGTAGTCAGAGCCCATACTTAGGGCAGATATGTAGCCAAATAGCCCGATGCTGGCATTGGAATATAGACGTTTTGAGTTGACAGGGAATACAGGCTGCCAAGACTTATAATAGCGGAACAATGCTTGATTATCGGTGACATCATCAGGTACTTGAAGCGGTAGACCACCTGCCGAATAAGTGGCTAGATTAATCAGTTTGGTATCACCAATAGCGCTGTTTTTTAGATAAGGGATATATTTATCAGCGGTATCTTCTAATGATAGCGTGCCATTAAGTTCAGAATAACTGGCTAGAGTAGCGGCAAATGTCTTGCTGATAGAGCCTAATTCAAAAATCGTGTTTTCTGAGACAGGTATGCGGGCTTGTTTGTCCGCTAGGCCATAATTATAGAGATAAGACTCGCCATCGATAATAATGCCAAAGGACATGCCGGGGATGTCATGCTCTTCCATCAATAATTTGGCTTGCTTATCAACTTCAATTTTCAAAGTATGATTGCTGTCGGCTGCTTGTACTGTTCCAGACATCAATGAAGCGGCAACCAAAATGGTAAGTCCGACCCGATTTAAGGTATTTTGCACTGATTTTTTCATTATGTGGTTATTTGTCCGCTTTGGTTATTTATATTTTACCAATTAAGGTTTGGTTCTTTTTTTCTCAAGTACTTGTATTAGAGTGCTTTGAATTGACGATGCATCAGCAGGTGGTCTGTCAATGGCCGTATTCTTGATAAGCAAGGTATATTCATAGTTAGGTTCGTAGTCAAAGCCTTCTATGCCGCTATATCTATACTTCCAATCTGCCTGACTATCGGCGGTGAGTCCAGCAGGCTTCGTCAACCAGCAAGACTGCGGAGCAACGCCCACACAATCTACTTGATGGTCAGCGATAATGATTTTGCGTAATACGTATGGCATCGCACGTACAGTAAGCTGGCGCTCGTCATCTAATTGTGACTGCTCGCCCATTACCTCTACATAGTCGCCTATGACCAGCTTTTGCATTTGATAGGTATTCTGCTGATCAAAATCAGACTTGCTAATGGATGCTATATAAGAATTACCATCTTGAGCCACTATGGTGACTTTTTGCTGCGTTCGGTCTTGTGAGGTAATGACAGTCACTTGACCAATTATCGCCTGAGCGCTGCTTGGTTTTATCGTATTCATAAATGAGTTGCCGTCTGTGATTTGACTGACACTCGTTTTATTGCTCAAGTCTGTCTGATTATAACTGCTACACGCCGCTAAAGACGAGGCGGTAACTAATGCCAATGTGCATATTTTGATAAACGACATAACATATCCTTTTTAAAGTGAGAGACTTGGTTGTCATTGGCGATGGTCAATACAGACATGTTGTCGCCCTTTTTACCAAAACTGTATTTGCCTTCAACTGTTGCAGCAGCGCTATTTGTTAATTATGTCAAAGAAGCCATATAACCACAATGATGGTTGGGAATACAAATATCTCAAGTTAAAATTCTCTGATAAAGTAGGTCAATAATCAAACACAAAAAAAGGCAGATACCATTATCAGTATCTGCCTTTTTATATATTCAAAATCCCTCAGTTAAAGTTCACTATATATTGGATATACAACAACTTTTATTGCTTATTAAGCCTGAGGCGTGATTAAGTACTTCTCACCTGTTGCTTGTTTGCCATAAGCAGCGATTGACTGTAAGTGCAACACTTCTGCCAATGACACTTCATGCGTGTAGCTGCTTGCAAAAGTGGTGGTGATTTCTTCTGCAACACGTTGGCGCATTTTCACGACAGTTTTGGTGCCCAGTTTACCTAGCGCATTGAACAGTAGGAAGCCATTCACACCCCAAGAAAAACCAAAGTTACGGTTTAGCGTGATAGGGCCACGGTTTAGTGCGCCATAGATGTAGGCTTGCTTGAACGTGTTAGAGCCATAAACGCTGTATTCTTCTACATCAACATTGATAGCCGCTTCCATGCAGTTCAGAATATCGCTGCTCAATTGACCGCCGCCGATTGGATCAAATGAAATCGTAGCACCTGTTTCAGTAATGGCCGCTGTTAAATCAGCAATAAACGTATCGCTGCTTGAGTTGACCACATATTTTGCGCCCATATCGCGCAATAGCTTTTCTTGCGAGTCTTTACGGACGATATTCACTAAGTCAACACCGTCTGCCATACAGATACGGTTTAGCATTTGACCAAGGCTAGAAGCAGCAGCCGCATGTACGATGGCTTTGTGGCCTTCAGCGCGCATGGTTTCGACCATGGCTAGAGCAGTAAGGGGATTCACGAAAGAAGATGCGCCTTCTTTAGCTGTAGTGCCTTCTTTTAGCTCTAAGCAGCTCTGTACGTTAGCACGAAGATACTGACGGTACGTACCACCACCGATCACAGCAACGGTTTTACCTATCAATGCTTGTGCGGCATCTGATGATCCTGCGGCGACTACGGTACCTGCGCCTTCATTACCAACTGGCGTGTTTTTACCCACACGAGTTTTGACGGATGGCATGAACTTAGCTGGCACGTCAGCAGTGATAACTGGGTTCTCGTCTGTGCCTGATTGCGCGGCAGTCGACATGTCAGCGACGCTAAATAGAACGGCTAAATCAGATGGGTTCAACGGTGCGGCTTCGATACGAACAACAACTTCGTCGGCACCCGGTTGTGGCATATCGATTTCTTGCAAAGCCAAGGTTAGTTTATTGTCTTCGCTGATGGTTGAGGTCAATTGGATATTTTTATCGGTCATAAGATTTGCTCCTGCAAATAGTTATTTTTTTGGCCAATCACGTGATGGCATTGGCCCTATTTTTTGGTCGTTTAGTTGTGAGTAAGAATTTCAATAGCGATTGTTTTATCGTTGAATGCTTTTTAGCATCGAACTAGCCAGCATTTGCGGCTTTAATTTGGGCAGTCACATGCTGCATGAACTCAGGCATATTCGCTTGGCTATCTGCCTGAACGCTTTGTGCAATGTCGGTTTTACTCATGGCCTTGTTCCATTCTTTCATGCCTTCCACTTCTGCCAGTACATCCCACTCAAGCTGAGTAGATCCAAAAGCGTTGACAATGGTGTTGACGTGATGCACATAGATGTCGGCCATGGTGAATTGTTCGCCTGCAATCCAAGGAGAAAATTTACATAGGCGATTCATGGCAATAATACCGCGGCCCAATACTTGACGTACTTCATCTTTGATTGCGTTAGGTGCTTGAGTACCAGAAAACACATAAGGAATCAGTCGGCGGCATGGTAGCTCAAAGTAAAGCTCTGCTATTTTCATAATCTGACGTACAGCCGCGCGTTCTGTTGCATTGGTAGGATATAGCGGCTTTTCAGGATAGGTTTCTTCAAGGAAGTCACAAATCACGCTAGATTCCGACAGATTAAAACCGTCAGGCATGGTGATTGCAGGTACTTTGCCCACTGGACTGACGGTTAGTAGATCATCACTACCAGCGTATAAAAGGTCTTCTTGGAACGGAATGCCCTTATATAAAAGAGCGTGTTTTACGATGTTGTAATAGTTGCTTGCAGCAAAGCCGTGCAAAGTAATCATAAGTCATTCTTCCATTGTTGACGTAAAGGTTATTTTTAATCGTGTTTTCATTGCGACGTTTAAGTTAACCACATTATTACTGGTTTTAATGTGGTTATATATAAGGAATAACGTGAATCACTATTGCTATTAAGACAATAATAAAGCGAGAATACTAGGGCGTGCTTGATATTCACAAATACGCTCTGTCAGTGCCATGGTCGAATATCAAACACGCCCTAAACTATTTACTCAATGGAGAGGTCAGTTGGATCAATTACGTGCGATACGGTATTTCAGCAAAGTCGTAGAAACAGGCAGTTTCACTAAAGCAGCAAGTTCCTTTAATGTGCCACCATCCTCACTATCTAGACGGGTGTCTGATTTGGAGAAAAGTCTGGGCGCGACATTATTAAAGCGCTCGACCCGAATTGTTAAACTGACCGAAGTGGGGCAGGTTTATTACAATGATATGCAGCACATATTGAACCAACTAGAACAAAGTAAAGAAACGGTGCGCAGTTACCAGACCACGCCAATGGGACGCTTACGAATCAGTTCGATGGTGGGCTTTGGTGAAAGGATACTACTGCCGTTGTTAGATGAACTTGGTAAGTTGTACCCAGAGATTGTATTGGATGTCAGTCTCAGCGATGAGCTATCAGCACTAGGGCGTGACGATGTGGACATTGCGATTCGGGGTGGTTATGCACCCAATGAGCGCGTGATTGCTATTAGGCTAATGGACAATGGGTTTATTCCGGTTGCCTCTCCCAGTTATTTAGAAAAATATGGTACACCTAACCATGTAATGGCGTTAAAAGAACATAAAGGCCTGTATTTCAAAGCGCCAAATGGGCCAACGCCTTGGCTCTGTCATGTGGATGATCAGTGGCATGATGTCTCGGGCCCCGCAGTTGCGATCTCAAACAATGGACCATGGCTTGCCAAAAAGGCTTGTAATGGTGAAGGTATTTTAATGTCAACACACTGGGCGTTGTCGTCATATCTAGAGTCAGGCGCATTACAAGAGATTAAATTTGAGCATCCATTAGCGATTACGCAACATGCTGATATGGCTGTGTATTTGCTGTATCAAAAGCAGCGCTATCTAGTCCCAAAAGTGAAAGCTGCCGTCGATTTTTTGGTTGAGAAAATAAAAGTGAAAAATGCGCAGTAAGATTTCATCGATAAAAAATCACATCAACTCGATGTAATTTTTTGACGTGATGCCTGATTTTCAATAGAGGTTAAGGATAGATAGATTGCTAAGATTAAGATTTACTCTATCGGGACCGATCTCTTGTATTTGACAGACTCTCGTGTGGCGAGCCAGATAAGAGGAATAATAATCAATGCTGAACCTATCAATAAGCTGATATCCGGTATCTCATGGAACCATACGATGCCGATGAATACTGCTCCTAACAGACCCGTATATTCTGCACTAGATATTTTATGGGCTTCCACCGCTCGGTACACCAGTACGCAGATACCCGCATAAATCAAAATAAACAGATTTGAGCCGGCTGCTATCCATAGCGCGTACCAACTCAAAGGGGCATTTTCCCAAATGGCCAAACTAAGCCCAAATGGTATGCCGACTAAATTGGTCAAAAACAGTGTTTGTGCAACGGTATGATTTGAAGGCAGTTTACGCACTAGTAGGTTGTTCGTCGCCATGGTTAAGGCGACTATCAGTGCAAAGATAGCGCCCATATTAATTTGCGTTGGCTTTACAATGATAAGAATGCCGACAAACCCCAATATTGCCACAATGATGCTTGGCGCGTTGAGTCTGTCTTTATAAAACAAAAATCCTAACGGCAACATCATTAAAGGAGCGGTATAAAAAATAGCATTCGCCGTTGCCAGCGGTAGCGCTTGAATAGACAACACCATAAATACCGCACCAAATAACCAAATATGGCCCCGTACAAAATGCCATTTTATATTACTAATCAACTTGGTTTTTTTATTCAAAAAGCAAAAGGGTAGTAGCATCAAAACAGCTGTCAGCTGACGTAGTAGGACAAATTGATAGACCGCTGCGCCATCTGGCAATTCTTTGATCAACGCATCTGATAGGACGGCAATCATATTCCCCACAACCAATAGAATCATGGCAAACCCAACACTCATCTTTGGCATAACAACCCTTAGCGTTACTCTAAAAATAGATAGAAATTGACATCAAATGACGTTCATTTAATACTTGAGTAAGCAGTATATTCATATATTTACATGACGTATAATGATATAAAGCCCTTTAGTATTAGCTGAGATAATAATGAAACTACCACCATTGCGTGCGATACAATGTTTTGAATCCGTTGCAAGACTGAATAGCTTTTCAAAGGCAGCAGAGAGTCTCAACGTGACGCAAAGTGCTGTGAGTCATCAAGTCCGGACGCTTGAGGAGTACCTTGGAGAAGCGTTGTTTTATAGGCAGGGTAGGACACTTTCGTTGACGGAGATAGGGAGGCGTTATTTCACAGAGGTGAATCAATCGCTGACGGCGCTGTCCAACACCAGTCAGGCCATTCGAAATGACCAACCTGGACATATTCGCCTAGCACTGTATAGCTCGGTGGCTGTTAATTGGCTGATTCCTCGATTAGAGGACTTTCATACACAGCATCCAGAGATTGAGCTCACTTTAAATATGGTGACAGACCAAGACGATTATAATGAGCAATGTTCTGATTGTTTTATTACCGTCCATCCGCCAAAGCGTAACGTGGTCAGCACGTTTTTATTCGCTGAAAAGCTATTTCCTATCTGTGGTCAAAGGCTATGGGAGGAAATAAAGGATCAACCGTTACCTGAGGCATTATGGCAACATCCCATACTGTCCGTAAAATACGCTGGAAAAAGTGAAAACGCGGCCAATGATTGGCTAAAGTGGTGCAAAGCAGGTGGGTTCGAGTTACCAAGTAATGTAAAAGTCAATCAGTTTAGCCACGTACTTCTTGCCGCACAGGCCGCGCGTTATAACTTGGGTATTACGCTTATCGACAACTATATGATGCTAGAACAAACACATCAGCAAAATCTTGTCAAAATCCCAATGCATGAATTACTCACTGGCGACAGTTTCTATTTCTTTTATAATGATTTAAAGTCAAATCAAGCTGACATTATTAAATTGAGCCGTTGGTTGGAGTTGCAGTGCAATATTAATGAGAATAATATTCTATGAAAATCGTCATCAACCAGATTGATATCACTGATTATCAAGTGTCGGTAAATGCCGCCTTGATATTGAAATCCATCAATGAGCACAAAGACTGTCAAGGCTTTATGATTTTTCCAGAGCTTGCTTTTACAGGATTTCCGACAGCAGATAATATTGACTCTTTATGCAGTCAGTCACAATCACATTTTGAAGACTTACTAATAGCCAGCAAAAATACCGATTCAACCATTATTATTGGGCATATTGACAAACAGGATCAACTTTTCTATAACGCATGTTCTTTTATAAAAAACGGCAAAATCATTCATAAACACCGAAAGTCAAAGCTTTGGCTTGATGATGTTGGCGTGTTTACCAGTGGGGATGAGTTTTTCGTCGTTGAAATCAATAATGTGGTTTGCGGTGCTCAGATTTGTTTTGAGCTAGAGTTTCCAGAAGGTTCTAGAGCACTGGCAAAGAAAGGCGCAAAAATTATTTTTATGCCAAATGGCAATATGTCTCCCTATGCGAATGTCCATTATGTATTGACTCAAGCGCGTGCCATTGAAAACCAATGTTTTGTGATTACCTGCAACGGTGTGGGCGTCGGTCATGGCGGTGAGTTTGTAGGAGAGAGTCTAGTCGTCTCTCCTACAGGAAGCATTATAAAAAAACTTGGTTCGACGCAAGAAATAGCCGTAGTGGATATCGATTTAACAGACATAAAACAATCTGAGAAAAACTACCGTTATATAGACCTAGTTTGATTCAACCATAGAATCTAATGATTGAATTGAGTGGCAAGGTGGTTTTCTGGAATAGGAAATACCTTGTCGTAACTTAAGTTATAGAAGAAGGCATAGACCACATAGAAAGTAGCCATCGTAATATCCATCATAAAGGCCTGCCATAGGCTGATACCCAAATACCATGCAATCATCGGTAAGAATAATAACAGTAGGCCCCCTTCAAATAAAAAGGCGTGTAGCAATCGTATTGGCACCGTCTTATGCACATTTCTACGCAGCTTCACCATAGAATGGTCAAACAGTAGGTTATAGAAATAGTTCCAACCTGTTGCAATGATGGATCCAGCCACCGCAATCAGACCTATCGCATGAATATCAAAGCCGAATAACCAGCTTGCCAGCGGTATAAATATGATTAAGCCAACTATCTCAAAACCTAGCGTATGGCGAATACGGTCTTTAGTAGTACGCATCGAACTTCCCAATTGAATTAGTGATTTATCGGGCTATTGTATCTGTTAAAATCGGATAACCAAGTTGGGACCTATAGGATATACAGATAGATGAGCTTTTCATTAGAGCAACTAAAAGCCTTTGTAGCGACCGTGGAAACAGGGTCATTCTCAGCAGCAGCGCGGCAACTGGGTAAGGCGCAGTCAGTCATCAGCACGGCTGTCTCAAATTTAGAAGTCGATGTAGATAGTAGTTTATTTGTACGCAGTGGCCGTTATCCAACGCTAACGCCCGTTGGAGAGCGGTTACTGGTCGAAGCTCGGGTGATACTTGAGCGTTGTGAGCATTTTCGCGGGGTTGCACAGAGTTTGGGTGAAGGAGTAGAGAGCAGGCTGGTATTAGCGGTTGATGAGCTGTATCCGGAATCCAAACTGGGCACACTAATGGAAGAGTTCTCTCGTCGCTTCCCCAGTGTAGAGCTAGAGCTACTGTTTCCACTGATGGAGGATGTCAGCCGTTTGGTATTAGAAGATCGCGCGGATTTGGGCATTATGTGGCGTCAAGAAATCCTCCCTTCAGCATTGAATTTTCATACGCTTGGCTGGGTATCATTGACATTGGTATGCGCACCAGAACATGAGCTGGCACATCAGCCAGTCGCATGGGAGGAGCTAAAACGCTACAGACAGCTAATGGTAGCCACACGCAATCACAGCGATGAAAAAGCCCGGTTACGAGTCGCTTCTGATGTCTGGTGGGTGGAGAGTCAGTGGGTAATCGTTGAATTGGTACAGCGCAATCTAGGCTGGGCGTTTGTACCTGAGCACGTGGTTGCTAGTGCCTTAGATAATGGCTATCTGGTCGCACCGATACTGGATTTTGACGATCATGATTGGCCAGTCGCATTAGAGCTGATTTGGCACAAGCAGCGCTCTTTAGGCAAAGCGGCGACTTGGCTAAAGTCAGCAGCGATTGCTTTAAATAAGTAGCGTCAATAAATGCCAGTAAGTACCAATAAAAAACAGTTGTTGGTCAATGCCTACAATAAACACTGCACAAGTGCTCATAATTATAACCACCCCCTCCTTGTCTACTCTCATTTATGTATCACATGCGTTTATTCACAACGCTTACGTCTTGTCATTTTAAAAATGTTCTGCTAGGTTACATAACGATAATATAGTTATCTATATATAAAATACTGTTACAAAGCGCCAACTTCATACAGTTTTTATTAGATGATTTTTTATCTGCCAGAAATGTCAAAACGTAAGAGGTTGTAATTATGTTAGATTTAGCAAATATGACGCCACAAGAGGTCAGAGCACTAATTGGTAAGAACGAAATCAACAAGCCGACTTCTGGCATGTGCAAAGGTCACATACAAGCAAACCTAGTCATAGTACCCAAGAAATTGGCCTATGATTTTTTATTGTTTGCACAAAGAAACCCAAAATCTTGTCCTATTTTAGACGTAACAGATGTTGGTAGTTCGGAACCACGGCTGATGGCGAAGGGCGCAGACTTAAAGTCTGATGTCCCAAAGTATCGAATATACGAGTTCGGCGAGCTAGTAGCTGAGGTGTCAGACTTAACAGACTATTGGAGGGAGGACTTGGTCTGCTTTCTTTTAGGATGTAGTTTTTCCTTTGAGTCTGCCATGCTCAATGCGTCTATTCCTGTCAGACATATCGAAGACAATCACAATGTGCCGATGTATATCACAAATATAGAAACTGAGCCTGCAGGACAGTTTTATGGAAAAATGGTGGTCAGCATGCGACCGATACCTTATCCATTAATCACCAGAGCCGTACAAGCCACCTCTCGGTTTCCGCAAGTACATGGCGCGCCTATCCACATTGGAGACCCTAGTGTCATCGGTATAACAGACATCCATTCTCCCGATTTTGGTGATGCATCACTCATAAAGGAAGGTGAAGTGCCTGTGTTTTGGGCTTGCGGCGTGACGCCTCAAAGCATCGCAATGACCAGTAAACCTGAACTGATGATAACGCACGCGCCGGGACATATGTTTATCTGCGACCCAAAAGATGAAGACTTGGCAGTTCTATAATGTTGGGTGACAAGGCTATTTTAAAACGCCATTTTAAAATGTAATGGCATCCAATCTTGTTTGTCCACAAAGCTCTTAGTAAATAAAAGCGTATGGTTTAAAAGTAGGGCCCTATTTACATCAGTTATATCGCACAAATTTTTTATAAAAAATAATTATTCACTTTTACTCTAATGGAATAGCTAACAATATGAATATTAACTTTACAGATCTAGAAAAGCTGATCAAAATCGCAGAAAGCGCTGACATACAATCATTAGAAGTAACCGATGGTGATGCACGTATCTCTATCGTTTGTCAGGCTAATGGCAATGAAAGCAGCAATCATATTGGTAATACTCGTCACTCAAAAACTGCTCATTCAGAATCACGTACAGTAACCTCCCACAATAACACTCCTAATAATACCAGTGCAGACAACGGCTCTATGGATGAAACGGTGACTACTGAGGTCGCCAATTCATCTGTTTCTTCATCTTCATCCCAAGTATTGGCGCCTATGCTCGGTACTTTCTATCTTCGCTCTGAGCCAACCGCTGAAGCGTTCTTTGAAGTGGGCGATCAGGTAGTAGCAGGGCAGACTCTATGTATCATTGAAGCCATGAAAATGATGCATGAAGTAAAAGCAGAAGCTGACGGTACGATTCAAGAGATTCTGATCGATGAAGGTGATGTCGTAGAATATGCACAGCCTTTATTTATTATAGCGCCAGACAGTTAAAGTCACTCAATAGCCGCTCAATATTGTATAGACGCTGCACAAACACTGTATTTGACACTATATTTTTAAGGGAATAAATATGTTCACAAAAATCTTAATTGCCAACCGTGGCGAGATTGCTCTACGTATTATCCGAGCTTGTAAGCAGTTGGGTATTAAATCCGTCATTGCGCATTCTGAATCAGACAAAGACTCATTGCCCGTACGCCTAGCCGATGAAAAAATCTGTATCGGGCCTGCCAATGCCACACACAGCTACCTCAATCAAAGAGCGCTGGTTTCTGCTGCAAAAATCACCAACGCACAAGCCATCCATCCAGGCTATGGCTTTTTGTCTGAAAACGCAGACTTTGCGGCCTTGATTGAAGACTCAGGTCTCACGTTTATTGGCCCAACGGCTGACAATATCAGAAACATGGGCGACAAGGTTGAAGCCAAAAAACAAATGACAATGGCTGGCGTGCCCTGTGTACCTGGTTCTGATGGCGCATTGCCTGCTGATTCAGAGCAAGCTATCAAGATTGCCAGTGAGGTCGGTTATCCAGTCATTATCAAGGCGGCAAGCGGTGGCGGCGGTCGTGGGATGCGTGTGGTCGAAAAAGAAGCCGACTTACTCTCTGCGATCTCTATGACGCAAACAGAAGCCAAAGCGAATTTTGGTAGCGCTATCGTTTATCTCGAAAAATACTTACAAGCACCGCGTCATATCGAAGTGCAAGTCATGTCTGATACTCACGGCAATGCTATTTATTTAGGCGAGCGTGATTGCTCTATGCAGCGTCGTCATCAAAAAGTCATTGAAGAAGCGCCAGCACCTGGTATCACCGAAGAGCAGCGTCAGAAAATCGGTCAAGCATGTGTCACAGCTTGCGAGCAAATGCAGTATAGAGGCGCAGGCACGTTTGAGTTTTTATATGAAAACGGCGAGTTCTTCTTTATCGAGATGAACACTCGTGTGCAAGTTGAGCACACCATTACTGAGATGGTGACGGGTGTCGATATTGTGCAAGAACAAATCAGAGTGGCTGCAGGGCTTCCATTGGCATACAAGCAAAGTGATATCGCCATTACCGGACACGCTTTTGAGTGCCGTATCAATGCTGAAAACGCGCAGACATTTTTGCCAAATGCTGGGCGCATAGACTACTGCCACATGCCAGCAGGGTTTGGTATCAGAGTGGATAGCCATGCTGAGTCGAACTACACTGTGCCGCCATCTTATGACAGCTTGATTGCCAAGATATGTGTACAAGATCGTTCAAGAGAAAAAGCGATAGAAAAAATGCGTGCGGCTCTATCGGAAGCGCAAATTACGGGCATTGATACCAATATTGGTCTGCATCAACGACTCTTTGAAGATGAGGTGTTTTGTGAAGGTCAAATGAGCATTCATTATCTGGAACAGTGGATACAAGACAATATATAAATCAGTTCTTGCCCGCAAAAGCGAAAACCAAATCTGACATTAGCGTCAGAAGCGTCAGAATCAAGATATAGTCGGTTCAATATAATTTGGATACCAGGAAGGCGAGTGAAAGTACTACAAGTCGTAGACTAAGCAAGCCTGACACCGTCTCCAATTTATAGGGGATTTGACTATAGCAGATAAAAATAATGGAGTACGTGCTAATGGACCTACAATGGCAACTATGCAGTGAAACCAATCTCGCGTTGTTTTTCCCTAAACCGATCACCTTAGAAAAACAACAAAAATGCTGGGCTTTATCAGACAGCATCCAGAAAATGCCAGAAGTCATCGAAGTGGTGATTGGTATGAATACGCTCAGTGTATTCATCATGCCATTAACATGGGCTGAGCTTATTACCTTTAAAGATAGGCTGTCAGATCTGCTCAATGATATCCCTTCAAAAACCATCCAAGGCAAGCACGTCGAGATACCCGTGCAGTACGGCGGTAAGTATGGCCCCGATCTAGCGGCCATGGCGAATGACCTAAACCTCTCGGTTGAAGCCGTTGTTGAGCTACATACCAAAGCCACTTATACCGTTTACTTTATCGGTTTTCAGCCAGGATTTCCTTATCTTGGCGGCTTGTCTGAGTCGCTGTATTTCCCAAGGCATGCCATCCCTAGAACTCAAGTGCCGGCAGGCTCAGTGGGTATAGGCGGCGAGCAGACAGGGGTGTACCCTTTTGAGTCTCCAGGCGGTTGGCAGTTACTCGGCCAGACGGATACTGCTTTATTTGATTTAACCAAGTCTTCTCCGACGTTGCTTAACGCAGGCGATACTTTGACATTTAAAGCGATTGATATTCATCAATAAGCGATAAATAAAAGATGCATGAATCAAAAAGACAAATAAACAGGTGGTATCAATGAAAATTTTAACCGCAAGTGCCCTTGCCAGTATTCAAGATTCGGGACGACTGGGTTACCGCAGTATGGGCGTGGGTAGAAATGGCGTGATGGACAGCTGGGCGCTACAAGCTGGCAACGCTTTGATGAAAAACGAAGCCAACGAACCTGCTATTGAAATAGCACTCGGTGAGCTAACTATACAGTTTGAAGAAAGCGTCAGCTTTTGCTTAACAGGCGCTTTATACGAGGCCTATCTAGATGACAAACGCGTTCCTTGCTATTGGCGTATCAATGCAACAGCTGGGCAAACGCTCAAACTTTTGCGTCCGCTACAAGGTATGTATACCTATTTATGTGTGCATGGCGGCTTTGATATCGAGCCAGTATTGCAGTCAGTCAGCACCAATCTCAAAGCAGGATTTGGCGGATTTGAAGGCAGATACCTAAAAGCCGATGACAGCTTAACGGTAAAAACTGAATCAAACCTGCCTGTCATTGGGGTGGCTCGACTTGCACCAACCGAGGTTATTCGAGTGATAAAAAGCAGTGAATACGACTGCTTCACTGAGTCGTCTAAACAAGCATTTGAGACCCAGCCATGGAAACTACAAACCAGTAGCAACCGTATGGGTTACCGCTTAGAAGGAGCTACAGCACTTGAATTTAGTCAGCCAGTAGAAATGAGCTCACATGGCGTTGATATTGGGATGATCCAAGTACCACCGCAAGGACAACCGATTGTCCTAATGGCAGATGGTCAAACAACGGGTGGCTACCCTAAAATTGCAACTGTGATTCAAGCAGACATAGGTCTGATGGCACAGATTAGATTTGGCAAAGCCTGTCAGTTCGTCGTTGTGTCGTTAGAGCAGGCGCTGTATGAACAACAGAAAAGACAACATTACATCGATCAAATAAAGGAGTATGCCAATGAAAATTGATTTAAATGCTGATGTGGCGGAAGGCTGCGGGCAAGACGATAAGTTATTGACGATAGTCAGCTCAGCCAATGTCTGCTGCGGCTTGCACGCTGGTTCTTACAGCGAGATGCTAGCAACGTTGCAATTGGCAAAAGCAAACAACGTGAGCGTAGGCGCGCATCCTGGTCTAAACGATAGAGAAAACTTTGGCCGTATTCATCAGCCGTTAAGTGAAGCCGATTATCGTGCTTTATTAGTGTATCAGCTGGGTGCAACCAAAGCACTCTGCGACTTAGTCGGCGTGACTTTGGACTATGTAAAACCGCATGGTGCGTTGTACAACCAAGCTGCAATCGATGAAAATTTATCAGATATTTTGGCGAGTGAAATCAAACGATTTGATCCAAGCCTAAAGGTCATGGGTTTGTCTGGCGGCTATTTGGTCAAATCAGCTAAGAAACATGGTCTAGAGGTGATATCAGAAGTGTTCGCTGATAGAAACTATGAAAAAGACGGTTCATTGGTCTCTCGTAGCAAAGACAACGCCCTGATAACCGATACGGATGATGCGATTAAGCATGTATTGCAGATGATTACTGAAGGAACCGTCACCAGTGTTTGTGGTCAGACCGTACCAGTAGAAGCGCAAAGCATCTGCCTACATGGGGATGGTGAACACGCTATTTTATTTGCGCAAGAGATAAAGAAACAACTAGAGCTCAAAGGTATCACTATATCTGCCCACTAAATATCCGTTTCCTAATCATTTGATTAAATAATTCCATATAGCACAAGGATGTTTATGAGCACTATAAAAAAACACAATACCGCCATTTTAGGCGCGGCCTTCCTGATGGCTACATCAGCCGTAGGGCCAGGGTTTTTGACCCAAACGGCTACATTCACCGAAAGCCTAATGGCAAGTTTCGGCTTTGTTATCTTAATATCCATTGTTATGGACATCGGCGTCCAGCTTAATGTTTGGCGAGTAGTCGCGGTCTCCAAAAAACGTGCACAGGAAATCGCCAACTTGGTGTTTCCTGGTGTCGGTTACTTGCTCGCGTTCTTAATCATTGCGGGTGGTCTGGCTTTTAATATTGGTAATATTGGCGGTGCCGGACTTGGCATGCAGTCCATGTTTAATATGTCGCCCATCACAGGCGCTCTGATCAGCGGTGTGATTGCCGTCGCGATATTTTTAGGCCGAGAAACTGGGCCTATGATGGATAAGTTCGCTCAGTTAATGGGCTTTATCCTGATTGTATTGGTCATTTATGTGGTCTTTAAATCTGATCCGCCATTAGCAGAAGCCGTCAGCAAAACCATCATGCCTGACAAAATTGATGCAGTGGCTATCGTGACGCTAGTCGGCGGTACGGTTGGCGGTTATATTACTTTCTCAGGTGCGCATCGCTTACTAGAAGCGGGTGTCAGCGGAGAAGAGAACCTAAGCTCAGTAACCAAAAGCTCTGTCTCTGGTATTTTAATTGCCTCGGTGATTCGCGTATTTTTATTCCTTGCAGTATTAGGCGTGGTATCTCAAGGCTTTGCACTGGATCCTGCCAACCCAGCTATGTCGCCGTTTCAGTACATTCTAGGAAACGCAGGTAAAGTTATTTTTGGTATGGTGATTTGGGCGGCTTCTGTGACCTCGGTGATTGGTGCTGCTTATACCTCTGTGTCTTTTATGACCAACTTCCATCCGTTCATTGAGACTTATAAACGCTACTTCATTATTGGTTTCATCGTGATCTCGACAATGGTGTTTGCCACTATCGGTAAACCGGCCCAAGTACTGGTATTGGTCGGTACGCTAAATGGTTTGGTATTGCCTATCGCCATGGTTATCATC
The DNA here is from genome assembly GCF_055522395.1 of Psychrobacter sp. TPE 89C. Classification (NCBI taxonomy): domain Bacteria; kingdom Pseudomonadati; phylum Pseudomonadota; class Gammaproteobacteria; order Moraxellales; family Moraxellaceae; genus Psychrobacter; species Psychrobacter sp. TPE 89C. Next base: position 75,247 of record NZ_JBVFXW010000006.1, on the reverse strand, counting down.
TTGATTGCCGCCTACAGAAAAAATATCGTTGGCAATTATAAGCATCCTATTTGGATTGCGGTATTTGGTTGGTTAATCGCCATCGTGATGAGTATCCTAAGTGTCATGACCATTGCTAAATATCTGGGCATGAGTTAAAAAAATTAAGATAAGGAATGTATTATGGATATAGAGCAAATAGCACGTGTGGTCAAACTGGTTGAAAGCAGTCAGCTGCACGAAGTCACGATTGCAGACAACGGGCAGTCTATTACGGTGGTTAATAATCTAGGTGCGCAGAATAATGTGAGCGCTAATCCTATAGAGTCAACACCTACTCATGAGCCTGAACAGACGGGTAGTGACGTATTGCAAATAGGTGCCACTTACGTGGGGAAGGTCTACTTAAGTGAAGACGATGCAACAGACAACTTGATCAAAGAAGGCGACCACATTCAAAAAGGTCAAACCGTTTGCTTCATTGATGAGTTGACCCGTTTGCAGCCAGTGATTAGTAATAAAGAAGGTGTTGTCACGGCAGTTTTGGTTGAAAGTGGCCAGAACGTTGAATACGGACAGCCTATTTTTGAGTTAGCCCGTCGTTAAAGACCGTTAACATGGTTTTGGTTAAGTCAAAATCTAAACCCTTTAAGCGTCATCTGTCGCTTAAAGGGTTTTTTATGTGCTGAGTATTTGTATTGGCCTCATCATGTATTTCGTACATCTGATATAAGTTATTTACTCTGTCCTAGATCCTCTAAAATAGCGCACTCTGCATTGTTATCGCCTGCGCAATGATCAAAAGAGTTCTGTAACGAATCGACCATCTCCTGCAATTGAGCAATTTTTTGGTTTAGCGTTTCGATATGCTCTTGTGTCAGTTGTTTAACATCTGCACTCTGACGGTTGGCATTTTTGCGCAGATACAGTAACTCTTTCATTTGCTTGGATGAGAATCCCAAGTCGCGAGAATGTCTTAAAAAGCATAAGTCGTCGATATCGTCTTTAGAATACAAGCGATAACCTGAGTTCGAGCGATTGACTGTTTCTAGCAAGCCAATCTGCTCATAGTAGCGAATCATTTTGGTAGAGATGCCTGATTGCTTTGATGCTTGACCAATATTCATAATTGTCCTCCTAACTCAAAAAGGGACTTAAATAACAAAAGGGTTTAAATAACCTGTGTATTTAAACCCTATATGGATATCCTTTACGATTCTATATTCACTCTGTAGCGGTTTAGTAGTTCGCTGACTATACTTTAAAGTACTTGAGGCGTAATGCATTGCCTAAGACAAAAACAGAAGACAGTGCCATGGCGCCTGCCGCAAAAATGGGTGAAAGCAGAATACCAAATGCGGGATACAAGACACCTGCGGCAATCGGAATCAAAGCAACATTATAAATAAATGCCCAAGCCAGATTTTGTCTGATATTACTGATAGTTGCTTTACTCAAGGCAATCGCAGTAGGTACACCTTGCAGACTACCTGACATTAGCACCACTTCAGCCGCCTCAATCGCAACGTCTGTGCCTGTACCAATGGCCAATCCAACATCGGATTGAGCCAATGCAGGGGCATCATTGATACCGTCACCAACAAATGCCACTCGGCCATATTGTTCTTGCAACTGGCGTACTGCATCCACTTTTCCTTCGGGTAATACTTCTGCCACTACCTGATCGATATTTAATTTTGCGGCAATCGCTTGGGCGGTATGGCGATTATCACCTGTAATCATGGCCACTTTTAAGCCTAACTGATGTAGTGCGGCAATGGCGGCATGAGTCGTCTCTTTAATAGGATCTGCAACGGCGATGATAGCGGCCAACTGCTGGTCAATAGATACATAGAGTGGGGTTTTACCTTCTTGCCCCAAACGTAGCGCATCTTGTTCAAAAGGCGCAACATCAAGCCCCAATTGCTGCATGTAACGATCTGCGCCAATGTGAATCACTTGGCCTGCCACGTTTGCTTGAATACCTAAACCTGTCATCGCCTCAAAGTCAGTGATAGGTAGCAGTTGAATATTCTGTTCTTCTGCGGCTTGTACAATGGCTAAGGCAATGGGATGCTCAGATTTTGCTTCAACCGATGCCACCATACGTAGGACTTGTTCTTTCTCAAACCCTTGTTGGACTTGAAAATCCGTTAAGGTAGGTTTGCCTTCAGTCAATGTGCCTGTTTTATCAACGGCAACCACGCTCACATCCTGAAGCATTTGTAGCGCTTCACCTTTACGGAATAATACACCTAACTCTGCACCACGACCCGTACCGACCATAATAGAGGTGGGAGTGGCCAATCCCATTGCACAAGGGCAGGCTACAATGAGCACGGCAACCGCATTGATTAAGCCAAAGGTCAAGGCAGGGTCAGGGCCAAAAATCAACCAAACTATAAAGGTTAATGCTGATAAAAACATCACCGCTGGTACAAACCACATAGTGACTTTATCCACCAATGCTTGAATCGGTAATTTAGAGCCTTGGGCTTGTTCTACCATACGAATGATTTGTGCCAACACAGAATCTTCACCGATGGCCGTGGCTCGAATATTTACAGTGCCGTTTTGATTGATAGTACCGCCGACCACTTGATCGCCTGCTTGTTTTTTTACAGGAACAGGTTCGCCAGTAATCATCGATTCGTCAATATAACTATGACCGTCAACGACTTCGCCATCGATAGGCACACGCTCGCCTGGACGAATCTCAACTATCATTTGTGCGGTGACGTTTTCTACAGGGACTTCAATGACTTTGCCATCTTGCTGTACACGGGCCGTCTTTGCCTGCATGCCTACTAAATGCTGAATGGCTTGAGAAGTACGCCCTTTGGCCTTTGCTTCAAAATAACGACCTAATAAAATCAAGCTCACAATCATGGCAGCGGCTTCGTAATAAACGTGCACCGTGCCTTCAGGTAACGCTTGCGGGATAAAGGTCGCTATTAGAGAAAAGCCATATGCTGCGATAGTACCAATCGCCACTAGCGAATTCATATCTGGCGCAAAACGCAATAAGGCTGGCACGCCTTTTTGATAAAAGCGTCGGCCTGGAAAGAGTAGTACCAATGTGGTCAAAACAAACTGTATCAACCAACTTTGCTGAGTGCCTAGGTTATTCACCACCCACATATGAAAGGCGGGAATCATATGCGAGCCCATTGCTAGAATGAATACGGGCAGTGACAACAGCGCAGAAAGTCCTAAATCTCGTTTAAGCTGATTTTGCTCTGAGGCTTTTTTATCTTGTCGATCACTTTGGTCTTGTTCTACCAGTTTGGCCTCGTAGCCCGCTTTTTTAACGGCCTCAATTAAGTCGCTCGTTTGTATTTGCGCATCGCCTTTAATCCAAGCGCGTTCAGTCGCAAGGTTGACCGTGGCTTGTTGCACGCCAGCGACTTTGGCCAAAGATTTTTCTACTCGTCCAACGCAAGAAGCACAACTCATGCCTTCTATAGATAGCTCGATAGGCTTGGTTTCAGTCACCTTATAGCCTGCGCGCTCTACCGCTTTGTTTAACTGGGCAACATCTAAAGGCTGAGATGAGTAAACAGTCGCCTGTTCAGTGGCAAGATTTACCTCGGCATTTTCAACATGCTCAATATTTTTTAATTGTTTTTCGATACGCCCGACACACGAGGCGCAACTCATGCCTTCAATGCTCAGCACTTCATGATAAGTAGGGGCTTTAGTATTTTTTGTTTTCATAACAACCTCTGTCGTTTTTAACTATATTTTTAATCTTATTTCCAAATCTATAGCGACAGCATATAGGTTGACATCATGGTAAGGTCAAGCGTATTTCTATAATACTTTCAAAACATTACTCTTGAACCGTGTTGTGATGACGAAGTAAGGGTGCGGAAGGTTGAAATGAGAGGAGTTGTAGATAACAAAGGAGGATATTACCGATAACTTATCTCATGGAAACAAGGTCGGTACCCTAGTGAAGATTTGAATCTTTGGCTGTGTACTTCGTTGTGTACATGTAGTGAGCTATTTTAAGAATAGGTTTAATTATTTATGATCTAATATTCGATACTAATCTGCCTCATAACTATTAATTAGTTGTCTTATGGGGATTTTTGAATCTGATAAATGAACAAACTTGCACAGACCAATAGGACACCAAAAATAGTTAATACACTCAAAGTAGTATCAAAAATCAGACTTTCCAAGATCATCGTCAGTAGAGGCAACAAAAAGAATAAGGTGCTTACTTTGTCTGCGGAGCTATATTTGAGCATAAGCATCAATAGTAAATAAGCTCCTACAGAAACGACTGCGCCCATCCATACCAATGACAGCAAAGAGCAAGTATTGACTTCAAAAGACAATCCTTGATAAACAATCACAGCCGAGAATATCAAGAATGAAAAAATAGTCTGGATCAATAAGGTTAAAATAAGCGGCGTTTTAACCTTAGCTTGAGCGATAGTACCAAACGTGATGGATAGCAACGCCAGTACAGAAAGTACGATACCTGATACATTGATTTTATCGACGCTATGATAGCCTAATGTAGATAGCACCAAGCCTGAAAAACAAATCGCTAATAGTATGACGTTTTTAACGCTAACCGTGTTTCCACTTAATAGTGACGTTATAATCGGCTGTATACCAAGCACAAGTATAATGATGCCAAGGGATAGCCCCGTATTGATAGCTGAGAAATAAAAGGTTAAATAGAATACTTGCAGCAATAGACCTGAAAATATAACGCCCTTGACCTGATCCTTCTTAAGCTCAGTAATGTCTATTTTTTTATGAGTAGATTTTAGATATATGGCTAGTAGCAGTGACAAAGCGATTGCTGATCTTAAAAATAAAAAGCTCCAAGAGTCTGTATATTGCAAACCAACTTTTGCAAAGATGGCACCGCCACTCCATATTGCCAAAAAGCCTATAGGTGCAGCAAGATTTACAATATCTTGCTTTGACCGAGTGTGAATATTCAATTGCACTTCCTTACCTAGCGTACATTTATATCATGTGGCTATGGTAATGAAATTGATGCTCAAAGGTTTGTCGGAACAGATTGAAATATGTGCTGATTAGCTGATTGTTGGGTGCTTCATATTCTGATTGTGACAGCGAAGCCTATAAGGAGTCTGATGATAGACAGTAGAGAAACGACGTATAAAGGCAGACACGTTATCGTAACCGCACTTCTCAGCCACAATCGTAATAGGTGTATCGGTATTTAGGATGAGACCAAGAGCAGCTTGCATGCGAAGGTCGGTAATATAGGCGTTAGGGGTACAGCCAAGATGTTCCTTAAATAAGACTTTGAACTGACTCTCACTGAGACAGGCGATCTCAGCAAGTGATTTCACCGTATGATTGGTGGCAATATTACTTTTTAAAGTATGAACGACTGCAGTTAAACGAGTATCCAATCGCTTACTCATTTTAATGGCTCCAAGAAGCTCTTTTAATAAATCAAACATCATCCCTTCTATTTTTTTGTTATGAGCAGAGATCAATTGCTTTTCAACGAAAGATATATATAACAACGTTTTTTCATCCATTGCAAAATGGATCTCACTTGAGGACAGTTGTAAAAATTCAATGTTTTCTACATTTGCGACTAAAAATCGAAAGTCTTCTCTTGCCTGAAATTGATGATAAGTCCCTTTTCTAATGACTAATGCTTCCGCATAAGAGACGTTAATAGCCTGATTATCAATTATCATTCTAATCTCACCCACCAATGGCATGAGAATTTGATGGTAATCATGAGTATGACCTTCCAGTTGGCTGTCGTATGTCCTAATAAATAAATGATTTGTTAACTCAGTCTCTTTCATGAGGTCTATTCACTGTTTATAATATTTGTAGGCAACAGAAATTTGTGAAAGTGTAATAAGAAAGTCACTCTTCAATTGATAGAGTATCATTTTTCAACATATAGTTGCTCTGGGTGTTTTTAGGGCAGATTCATTAAAAAAAGCCCTCTAAATAATTGACTTTTTAATGCTTAGGATGATTTATCATAAAGTCTAACAAGCTAAAAAATCTTCAATGGATAACATTATGGATATCAAAATAATACCTCTATCAAAAAATGCATATCAGGATTTGTTCAAATTTGAACAGTATAATTGGAATTACTTTACACAAACAGTTGGCGAAAGACCTGATAGTTATCGAAATTATAACAGTTTTATATGTACTCAAAACGATATCCTACAAGAGCAAGCGAAGGGCGACATTGCCTTCTATGTGATATATCAACAGGATAAATTGGTTGGACGTATTAACTTACGCGATATTAGAAGCAGTAAAGCTAACTTGGGCTATCGCATTTGCCAATCAGCAGTTGGAAAAGGTATTGCTACTCTTGCAGTCAAAAAAATTATAGCTATTGCAATACAGATAGGTATAAAGCAGATTAATGCTGTAGTTTCAGAAACCAATCCTGCCTCAGAAAAAATATTATTAAAAAATGGATTTGAGTATTCACATGCTGAGAATGAAGCTGTAAGCCTAAATGACATCATGATCAGTATCAAACATTTCTATAAGCTGTTGGAATCTTAAAAAGTATAACCCAAGGGAACCAGCTATTTTAGCCCTTAAACCTATTAACAGACTACTTAAAACAGACTGCTATAATGGAACCACTAATAATATCCCGCGATCCTTGATACTCTGGATCCTCCCTAATTGAACGTTTCTCAAATTGTGAAGCGTCCTTAGATACTTGTTTATTAATATTCTAAATTCACAGCATGATTTCATAACTCGTACTACGTCCTGAGGCATCAGATTTTTTTAACATACCTTTTTCTACCAAATCATTAATATCTCTTAATGCAGTATCAGCTGAACACTTGGTTATCGTTGCCCATTTTTTGGTGGTCAGCTTGCCATAAAAACTCGTTAGTAAGGTATTGAGCATAGTTACCTGTCTAGTGTTTAGAGCTTGTTGACGATGCGTCTGCCAAAATTTTGCTTTGTTGATAATCTTATTGGTTGTGGTCTGAGCAGATAGAAGTGCTTGCTCTAGCGTCTGTAGAAACCAAATTAGCCACTCAGTCACATCCGAGTCGCCTTTTTGTGTGCGCTCTAGTATTTTATAATAGTCATTGCGCTGCTTGAGTATTTGAGCCGACATACTATAGAATCGCTGCTGACTATTATCACTTTGCGCCAGCACCCGCTCAGTGATGGCACGAGTTAAACGGCCATTGCCATCATCGAAAGGGTGCAAGGTGACAAACCATAAATGAGCGATACCGGCTTTGATAACCAGATCTAAGTCGTCTTGCGCATCTGCCGCTGTATTGAACCATAACAAGAAACGCTCTAACTCTATAGGCAGTCTATCCGCACTTGGCGCCACAAAATGAATCTGTTCGCGCCCATAGCCGCCAGATACCACTTGCATAGGGCCTTTACTGTCATCACGGATTTCTCCCATGTTAATACGGTACAGACCGCTATATCCTGTTGGGAACAAAGCGTGATGCCATCCTAGCAAATCAGTCAGGGTCAGCGGTGATTGATAGCCATAGGTAGCGGCAAGCATCATCTCAACGATCGCATCAATCTCACGCGTCGCCGCTGGCATGTCACTAGTATCTATACCCAAGTGACGCGCGACAGAGGAGCGTACCTGCTCATTATTCAGCGTTTCACCTTCAATCTCAGACGTTTTAACCACTTCAAGCGTCACCGCATCCAACTGTGCTTCAACGTTTAAGTCAAACCCTAGTGTTGATAGCTGCCCGAGCAGATGGCCTTGTAATATACGCACACGGCTAACCAATGGCAGCAACTGTTTATCTGACCAGTGCCACTGTGTCCAATCTGATCGCTCATGGTTGTATGTCACATATTTCATAACTTTCTCATAAATGCGGTGATTAACAATGCTATTCAATGCATATTATGCGGAGATTATCGCAGTTATTCAATGCATTTAGGATAAAGTAAGACGAATATAGGTCAAATACACTGCTTATGTTTACACCATGCAAAGCATTGATGCAAAAAACTCAGTAAGGTTATCAATAACCTTGAAATAGGGTAGGATAAATGACTAAGAATAAGATAAACTGCCTCCGCGAGCGTTGACTCGGTTCAGCGCATTTCAGATTGAGCAGCGATATTTTATTACTAGAAAGTAAAACCCCAATAATAAAGAACGTTGATAGCAGTGACAGAATTAACTGTCATAAGCATTTTTGCTAGATTAATGATGAAAGCACACTTTATACAAGACCATTGATATTAAGGCACATCACTATGGAAGACGCACCAAATACTATAGAACAAAGACCCGTATTCATGCCCAAAGTCAACAGTGACAATTTGGTAAAAACAGACATGGTTATGTTTGAGCGACATGTGGGGTTTGCAACCAGACAAAAGAAAAAATCCATCAATGACCTACAACAAGTCATTCGCAAAAAGTATGGATTTAAGCAGGTACTTGAGCTCTCTAGCAAGTCTGGTAATAAGCTAAGTTTTCCGCTAAGCCCTTTCAGCTTACAGATTACGGATGAGCATGATGGCAATCCATATAGTGTCGAAAATGCCTTTCAAGCCAGCATGATCTTTGAAGATGGTGGTCCTTATCTTGATTTACTGACAGTAGCGCCAAGACAAGCCCGCAAAGATGAGCGACTCACGACCTCAGGTGAACTCATTGGCTATAATTACTTTGGTATGGAGTGGGGCGTAGAGCCGTTAACGACGTTTTATGACTGGCTGTACGTGAATGCTCTAAAGCAAAACCCTCAGCTACATGAGGAAGTGATTCAATATCAAGGGTTCACTGATATCACTTTTAATCCTAAAAAGTCCATCCATAGTGCGGCGTATGCGTTAGCGTTATTTGTGGCGCTGCATAAACGAGAATTGCTCGAAAATATTGAAGATCCGATGACGTTTTATGACTTATGCAACGGTTTTAAAATTAGTAATACTGAGCATCTATTGGAAGATGGTTGGGTTTAATAGTTAGACTACTGCATCCGTTAGTAGTTAGTAGGCATTAGATAGCAGGCAGGTATAACAAAAAAGCACAGAATATCTTCTGTGCTTTTTTTTCGTTTATCAATTCAATATTCGCACTAATTTTTTCTCGTTTGACGGCCATTTATCTTATTTTTATCTCCATTTTTGAAATGAAGATAAACCCTAGCATATCGAAAAAACCAATAAGTAGGGGTTGACAGAAAATAATCAGAGGTAGATACTACGCCTCATTAATAATAATGATTATCATTTACATTTTTATTCAATAAAAATAAGCAGTATTTTAAGAAGTAAGCGTCAACACTTACTTTTGAATGTTTATCCAAGACGACTGACAATAACAAGGCTAAAGCTATGGACACGATCCTTTTAGACAAACCACTTGATAACGAATGCTACTTACACCGTCAAGAAAAATTTGAATCAAAGGTTCGTAGTTATCCACGTAAGCTACCCTTTGCGATTCAATCAGCCAAAGGCGCATGGATTACCGATGTGGAAGGTAATGAGTATATCGACTGCCTATCAGGCGCTGGCACGCTGGCACTTGGACACAATCATCCCGTAGTCATAGAAAGCATCAAAGCGCTATTGGATAGCAATCTACCGATGCATACATTGGATATCACCACACCGTTAAAAGATAAATTTAGCGAGTTCATGTACAAGTTACTTGCGACCAATAGCGATGAGTATTGCTTGCAGTTTTGCGGGCCGACAGGCGCTGATGCAGTAGAAGCGGCGATTAAATTGGCCAAACAAGTCACGGGTCGTTCAGGTGTGGTTAGTTTTAGCGGTGGCTATCATGGTATGACACATGGCGCGCTAGCGGTGACAGGGAACTTGGCACCTAAACAAGGTATCGAAGGCCTGATGAGCTCGGTGCAATTCTTGCCTTATCCAAATATGTATCGCTGCGCGTTTGGCTTACCTTTTGAGCAAAGCATCCAAGCCCATATGAGCTATTTTGAAAACTTCCTAAAAGATGTAGAGAGCGGTGTAGTGAAACCAGCCGCGGTCATTTTAGAAGTCATACAAGGGGAAGGCGGTGTCAATCCTGCGCCAATAGAGTGGCTGAAGCATGTGCGCCGAGTGACAAAAGAGCTGGGCATCATGCTGATCATCGATGAAGTACAAACAGGGTTTTGCCGTACCGGACGTTGGTTCGCCTATCAATATGCTGATATTGATCCCGATATGATTGTGATGTCAAAAGCAATCGGTGGTGGGCTGCCACTTGCGGTATTGGGTATCAAAAAACAATACGATGTATGGCAGGCGGGCAATCATTCTGGCACGTTTAGAGGCAATCAATTGGCCATGGCGACTGGCCTTGCCACCCTCAATTACTTAAAAGACAATAACGTTGCTGATTATGTTTTAGAAATAGGCGCGTGGTTTATAGCGCAGCTAAAAATACGCCAACAGCGCTATCCAAAAATGGGTCAAGTCAGAGGGCGTGGTCTCATGATTGGCATAGAGATTGTCAATTCCAGCCTACCTAAGCAAAATGACGGTAGCTATCCAGCAGACAGCGATGTGGCCGCCAAAATTCAGCAATCGTGTTTTAAGCATGGATTGGTGATTGAAAAGGGCGGGCGCGGTGGCACCGTACTGCGATTATTGCCGCCCCTCAATATAACCAAAGATGAGCTGCAGCAAGTCTTGCAAAGGCTTGATATGGCGCTAGAAGACAATCAATAGTCTTGCCAGCGCCTTAGCATGATTCACACATTTATAAAAAACCCTGACAACAACTCTAATAACGACTCTAATAATAAGTCACTTATTTGCGATTTATACAATCGTAGAATAAACAAGTGAGGACATTTTGCATTTATTAAATCAGCAAACCAGTGAGCAATATGTCGCGCATATGCAAAAAACCAGCGCTGTTATCAAACAGTGGCTAGACGACAATAATGTGTATTTGGGCGGCACACCGCAACAAGTGCAAGCGACCAATACCTTTAGCATCCGTGAGCAAGGCCGAGACATCGACACGATACTCGCTGATATTCAAAACAAGTTTTTACCCAGTTGTGTATCGACGGCCAATGCGAATTGCTTAGCCCACTTACATCCGCCCACACTGGTCATCGGTCAGATTTCTGAGATGATTATCGCGGCTACTAACCAAAGTATGGACTCGTGGAACCAAAGCCCAGCAGCGACCTATATCGAAAAAGACTTAATCCATTGGCTGTGTCAACGTTGTCAGTTTGGTGACATCTCTGATGCCTTCTTTGATGAACAGATAGGCCATAACGCTGGTGGTGTCTTTACCAGTGGTGGTACGCAAAGTAATCTGATGGGTCTACTGCTGGCACGCAATCAATTCTATAAAGCTAAGGGCTTTGATGTGCAAAAGGATGGCCTGATGGGTCAGCCTGTTGGCAACATCCTGTGCTCAGACCAAGCGCACTTTTCTATCGAAAAAAACGCGGCGCTATTGGGTTTGGGTCAAAAATCTGTCATTAAAGTAGCGACTGATGCATCAGGTGCCATGTTAATGTCTGATTTACAACATCAGATAGATAAGCTGGGTGCTGACAATGTAATGGCCATCATCGCAACGGCTGGCACCACCGACTTGGGTGCAATTGATCCTCTAATGTCTATCGGAAAAATTTGCCGTGATGCACAGATATGGCTACATGTCGATGCAGCATGGGGCGGGGCATTGCTACTATCACAACGCTATCGACACTTGATTGAGGGGCTGAATCAAGCTGATTCTATCACCTTAGATTTTCACAAGCATTTCTTCTTACCGATCAGCTGTGGTGCTTTTCTCTTACGAGATAATCAAAATTTCGAGAGTATTCGCCATCATAGTGAGTATTTAAACTCTGCTGATGACGAACAGGACAATATCTTAAATTTAGTCACGTACTCTTTACAGACCACACGCCGTTTCGATGCCTTAAAGCTGTGGATGGCGCTGGACTTACTGGGAACGGATGGCTATGCAGCCTTGATTGATAGCTGTCTGGATACTGCTAAGCAGGCGGCACAGCTGATTGATGCAAATGAAAATTTTGTACTCGTACATGAGCCCATCATCAGCAGTGTTTTGTTTTACTTTACACCCAAAGATACCGCGCTATCTGATGAGCAACTCGCACAGCTTAATCGCCACATCGCACAAGAATTATTGGTCAATAACATTGCCAATGTGGCCACCACCCAGTTTGAGCAGCGCCTTTGCCTTAAATTCACCATTCTAAATCCCAATACCCAAATCAATGATATTGCAGACATCATTGAGCAGATGGCTATTGCTGGTTTTAACCGACTCAATTCTGACAACCTGAACGTTGATGGGAAAAAATAACATGATGCAGCATAAAACGCTTGATCGACTTACACTACAAAATCTAATTAATGCTTACTGTTTTGAGACTGGGCGCGGCGATATTATTGCCGTAGAGCAGCAGGATGATATACAGAAGCAGGCCTCACAAAATAAGCTTCTATTAGTGCTAATGCTATTGCCTTCGAACACGGTAATGGTCGTTCCTGTCGACAGAGTGAGCCAATTGGGTCAGCATCGTTTGGCGGGCACGCCGCTTATATTGAATAAGCAGGTAAGCATACGATTAGACTCGAAACTAGACACGCAACTGGACGACCCTTTGCAAAACAGCCGATGGATAAAATCCTCTGCTATGAGCCTAGCGTCTTTGATTATTGAAGACATCGTGCATCGTTATAAAGACAAAGCGACGCTAGATGCCAATGGCGTATTAAAGCGCTGGATTGAGAGTTATGAGGGGCTGCAGATTATTTTAGAGCATCGCAATGATGAGATTGATGACATCGTTGACTATCAACAAGACTTTATTCAGACCGAACAAAACCTTATTTACGGTCATGCCATGCATCCTACACCCAAAGGCCGTGCCGGCTTTTATGGTGCCGAATGGGCGAAGTATGCGCCCGAGACCAGTAGCAAAACCCAGCTGCATTACTGGCTAGTGCATCCTGGCTGCATTACAGAAGAATTCGTAGATGGCGAGAGTATTACCACAGCGCTCAAATCAAAGGTACAAGCTGATATGAGTGGCTATCAGCAGCAACTTGTGGATGAGCATCCTGACTATAAGCTGTTGCCATTGCACCCTTGGCAAGCAAGGTTTTTGCAGCAGCAGCCGTGGTATCAAAAGCTGCTAGAAAAAGGTCAATTGTTCGACTTGGGTGAGCTCGGTTGGTATCTGCATCCGACTACATCAGTACGCACGCTAGCGGCCTTTGATGCACCTTGGATGTTTAAATTGTCGTTGTCTGTAGCGATTACCAATTCGGTGCGGATTAACCTGCCCAAAGAATGCAAGCGCGGGATGCATGCCTGCCGAATCTGGCGTAGCGACTATGGTACTCAGCTCAAGACCGAGTATCCTACGATTGCGGTATTGAATGATCCTGCTTGGATTGCCTTACGTGTCGACGGCAAAATCATTGATGAGACCATTTGTATCTTACGTGACAACCCTTTTACAGAGGATACGCAAGTCACCAATCTTGCCAGCTTAAGCCAAGACCATCCAACCCGTCTCACCAATCGCTTAGAGACACTGTTTAAGTCCATCCATAAACGGACAGATGAACCTTTAGAACAGGTGGCTGTCCAGTGGTTTGACACTTATTTACAAGTTGGTTTTATACCGCTGGTTCATATGTATTATCAGCATGGTATTGGGTTTGAGGTACATCAGCAAAACAGTCTGATCGAGCTAAAAGACGGCTATCCTACTAAGTTTTGGGCCAGAGACAATCAAGGCTTTGGCTATATTGCTGAGTATGCCACGCCGCTCATTGACGCTTATCCCGAGCTGATTAGCGAAGGAGAGTGTGTCATTCCAGAAGACTTTGCCGACTCAAGATTTGCCTATTATTTAGTTGGCAACAGTATATTTGGTCTTATCACTGCTATTGCTCGTACTCAGCTTGTGAGTGAGGAGACATTAATTACGACGTTTAAAGCATGTCTAATAGCGTTAGAGCAGCAATACCCGCATCGTTCGTTATTTGACTTGTTGTTGCGTAGCCCTACATTGCCGTTCAAGGGCAATCTACTCACTAGACTCTATGCACTCGATGAGCTGACCGCACCTGTTGAGACCCAGTCTATTTATGTCGATATCCCAAACCCTATGATGACGTAGCACGTCATATTGAGACGGCAAAGATAAGCACAGGATAGAAGTTAGGGTTCAACAAGAACTAGCATCAGAATTAACGTAACTATCAAATCACTACTACCAAATCACTAAGGGGCGACCGTGTTAGACATTATTGGTATTGGCGTAGGGCCGTTTAATCTAAGTTTGGCGGCATTACTGACAAAGACCGACGTAACCGCCAAGTTTTTTGAGCAAAAAGCTGAGTTTAATTGGCATAAAGGCATGATATTGCCAAACACCACACTACAAGTGCCTTTTATGGCAGACTTGGTGACATTGATAGACCCAACCAGTCCGTATTCTTTTTTGAATTATTTGCATACTCAGCACCGATTGCTCAAGTTTTACTTTTTAGAAGAGTTTAAAATTTATCGTAAAGAGTACAATCACTATTGCCAGTGGGTAGCAGGGCAACTGGATAGTCTGAATTTTGATGCGGCAGTGATAGACGTGGCGTTTGACGACACCAATGATGGGTTTGTAGTGACAGTCTCTGAGCAAGGCAGACAAAACACCTATCATGCTAAAAATTTAGTTATAGGAACGGGCACGCAGGCCACGCTACCACCATCGTTGCAAAACATTGCCAAACAAGCGCCTAACCGCTGTATGCACACTGCCCATTTTGCAGACAATTTTGACTTGGACAGCCTCAATGCTAGTAGCCTTGATCTGAATAGCACCAAGACTGAAGGCAAACTGACAAAAGTGTTGGTGTTGGGATCTGGGCAATCTTCAGCAGAGGTATATCGAACGCTGTTTGATCAGCAGTTTGATGGCGATGATAGTGCTAATGACGACCCTAAGTTTCAGTTAGATTGGATGACTCGCTCGGCAGGGTTTTTCCCCATGGAGTATTCGCCATTAGGCTTGGAGCATTTTAGCCCAGCGTATACAGATTACTTTTATGATTTAGACTCAGCAACCAAGCCACAAGTTACTGCCAAGCAAGACCTGCTCTATAAAGGCATGGGCTTTGAGACCATACGCGATATTTACCACCGCCTCTATGAGCGCAGTATTACCAATCAAGATTTGTATTCGACGTTGCTGTCTAACTGTGAAGTGGTTGAGGCTACTCTGACAACAATGCTAGAAGCGCCAGAGCCGACAGACACCATAAAACTGGTAGTTAAACAGCGTGAGCAGAATCAAGATTTTACTGCTGAGTATGATTGTGTGATTGCTGGTACAGGCTATCGTTACGGTCTGCCTGAGTGCTTAAATACGCTACTGCCTAGCATCGCGCACGATGCGTTTGAGCAGCCAATCATTGATAGAGACTATGCACTGCAATATGTGCTGACGGATCAAAAAGATAATGCGACTGATGGCAAGATTTTTGTACAAAACCAAGAGGTCCATACTCATGGCGTTGGCGCACCAGACTTGGGGCTGGGTGCTTATCGAGCAGGATGCATTATCAATCAGTTGACAGGTGAGCAGACTTACGACACTGATGCCTTAAAAGTGTTTCAAAAATTTGGCGCGTAGTGTTTTATAAGCATCGTATTTCATAAAAACCATCTAACAAAATAATAACTAGGAGCAAGTCATGCCGACCATTACCCAAAATCTACCCGATACGTTTAGCATTGAAGCTTATCAAAAGACGTTTGCGTTGAGACCTGTCAAATACCCAGATGATATGCCATTGCTGTATAAATGGATGCATGCTGAGCATGTGGTCGATCAATGGCAGCTACATCTCCCGATGCCGCAGCTAAAAACCCATTTTGAAAAAATGCTGGCCGATGACCATCAGCGTCTCTACCTCATACTTTGTGATGATAAGCCGATTGGCTATACAGAGATTTATGAAACGGCTCGTGACCGGTTATCTCATTATTACAAAGCCAAAGAGACGGACATGGGCTGGCATATTTTGCTTGGCGATCCAGCAGTAGTGGGTAAAGGTTATCTTAAGCCAACAGGCATGATGATTACCAAGCTTATATTTGAGCATACTGAGGCCAAAAAAATCGTGGTCGAGCCGGATAGTAAGGTTGAGGTGTATCAATGGATTGCTGATAGCTTCGCTTATCGCGTACAACGTCTGATTGAGATGCCAGAAAAAACCGCCTCATTGTATTTTTGCAATCGCGATGAGTTTCTAGAATCTAGAGGGTATCTGAATTTCTATGGTGCCACTGCTTAATGAGCAATGCCCCTATAAATAAGGCATCTACAACTGAGTCGCCTATAAACGAAGCCTCGAAGAGTAGTAGTAATGGCTTGAGCAAAAAACAAGTACAGCAGGTATTACTGACACTATTGCTCGGCGGTACGGTGGTCAGCTTTAGTAATAGTGCGCTTAATCCAGCGATTCCTGTCTTTATGTCGGTGTTTGATGTCGATATCGTGATGGGCGGCTGGGTGTTAAATGCTTATGTCTTGGCCATGAGTGTAGGGCTTATGCTAAGCGGCTACTTAAACAAAAAGTTCCCTTTTAAGCATGTTTATTTGGCGGCAATTTTCGGATTTATGCTGGGCTCAGTCATTGGCATGCTAGCCTATAGTATGAGCTTTGTTATCATTGCCAGAGCCATACAAGGACTGAGTGGCGGTCTGATTATCCCGCTGTCTATTGGTATGCTGTATCAGATTTATCCGCAGCAGCAGCACGGCAGAGTAATGGCGATATGGGGCATTGTTATTATGATGTCGCTAGCGTTTGGCCCTTTGGTCGGTTCTTACTTGGTTGAGCAGTTTGCGTGGTGGACACTGTTTGCCATTACGTTACCACTCAGTGTGGCGGTCATGGCGATGGTGTGGTGGCTAATACCTGATATGCGCTCACATGACAAAAAAAGCCCTTTCGATATCATCGGGTTTATCAGCTTACTCACTTGGCTGCTTGCGATGATGGTTTGGCTGAGCACGCTGAAAATAGATTTTACTGGTGGATTGTTCAGTAGTGACGGCTTATTAAAGATAGCCACGTTGGGTTTATTGTCTGTCGGATTTTTACTGTCCGCGATGGTTTGGTGGGCCTATGAGCGGCGGCAGAAACATCCATTATTAAACGTGCGCTTGTTCAATAATAAGACCTATTTGCACAGTAATATCATTAGCATTAGCCAAACAGTCGGTTTGATGCTGTGTCTCTTGCTATTACCCGTGCTGATACAAGACGTGATGGGCGAGAGTGCTTTATGGACGGGTGTTGTCCTGATGGTCGCGACGCTCGTGGCCAGTATCACCACGCATTACGCTGGCAAGATGGTAGATAAGCAAGGTGCCAGAGGGATTGGCATCGTAGGAATTGCGATTAGTGCGCTGTCTACTTTGATGCTGGCATGGTGCTTGTATCAGCCCACGCTTTGGCTATTAATGTTGATTATGAGTATGCGAGGCGTTGGAGTGGGTCTGGCATACCTACCAACCACTACCGTTGGGTTTAGCAGCTTACCCAAAGACTCTGTCACTGAGGGAGCCGCACTTAATAACATCAGTCGCCGCATCATCTCTAGCATATTTATCACGCTGTCGACCCTTTATATAGGCAGTCGAAGTGCGCAGTTATTGGCAGCAGGTAGTAGTGACGGCATGGCAAGCGCGATCCAAGAAATACTGGTGGTCATCGCGGTGATTTTATTATTCACGATTCCTTCAGCGTGCAAATTACCACGATCCCCATAAACAAATACCCCGTATAAGGGTTTACTTTAACTTATCAACGTAAATAATTATCATTCGCTTTACACGCATCTAAATTCATACTTTTACTTGATTCAATTTTCAGACAGGAAGCTTATATCTATGTCCAATCATCTAGCAAACTCTACCAAAAATAATAATAGTGCAAATGTCACTTATGCAACTAAACCGTGGCAAGCACCTGTTAATTCTAAAATCATAGCACGCGCTGAGCAACGGGTGATTAAGCAATTGCTACAAGCATTGTTATATGAAAATATTATTGATTTTGAATCTGAAAGTGCGAACACCGCTAATGACAGTGCTGATAGTGAGACTCTGCTGAATTTTGTTATCAAAGTAGATGGTGATGTCTGTTATACCGCGCAAGGCTATATTCATTACAGTTTTGACATCATTCGTTTGAATGAGTTAAATGTGCAGCGAGTGGTTAATGGTGTTGCCCAAGACGCCATTCTTGAGCACGTAATCAGTGATATCTTGCTCAACATTGAGGGTGCAGAACTCAAAGACAGCTTTATCAAAGAGCTGCGTCATACCTTAGTGAATGAAACACAGTCTCAGATACTGACTTCTAATATACATGTACCTATTGATACGCTCACTTATGAGCAACTCGAAGGCTATTTGACGGCAGGGCATCCTTATCATCCGTGTTTTAAGTCTCGTATTGGTTTTGATTTGCAAGACAACTATAACTATGGGCCGGAATTTGATCAGAACATCGACGTAGTATGGTTGGCGGTCAAAAAAGAGCTACTGGTGAGCAATACCACTACTGGTATCGATATCAATGAATGGGTGAAAGATTATGTGGGTGCTGATGAATTTGATGCACTTAATGCCAAACTCACAGAAGTAATTACAATCACAAATGAGACAGCTAATGATTATTGCCTAATACCTGCACACCCTTGGCAATGGCAAAATACCTTAATTCAAGCGTTACAACCACTGATTGCCACGCAAGAGATTATCTACTTAGGTAGTACAGGTCATCAGTACCGCGCTCAGCAGTCTATTCGCTCATTGACGATGCTTGGTAATGCTGATGACTATGTTAATGGTGATAATGACGTCAGTAATAATAAAGCCTACTTAAAGCTGAGTATGCATCTGATTAATACCTCAAGCACGCGAATACTAGCAAAGCATACCGTGATGAATGCGGCTGTTGTCACCACTTGGTTAAATCAACTGATTGCAGATGACAAGACTGCCCAAGCATTACCCATTGCGTTTTTAGGTGAGACCGTTGGTGTCAGTCTCGACCATGAGGCGTTACGCACACGTGGCTACCAGCATCCAAATATGTATGGCGGGCTAGCTGCGATTTGGCGAGAAAACGTAAACCAGTATTTATCAGAAGGTCAAACAGCATTTCCGCTCAATGGTGTCAGTTATATCAATGCTGATGGCTCGCATCTGATAGCACCTTGGCTTGATAAATATGGTGTAGAGACATGGATTGCGCAGTTAATTAAGGTCACTGTTACCCCTTTGTTACATATCCTATTTGGTTATGGTGTGGCATTAGAGTGCCATGCGCAAAATATCGTCTTGGTACATGAAGATGGTTATCCCGTAAAAATATTATTAAAAGACTTGCATGACGGGGTTCGCTATTCACCCACGCATTTGACTCAACAACACTTGCGTCCAGACTTTTATAGCTTGCCACCTGCTCATGCTGCCTTAAATAGAGGCTCATTCATCGAGACCGAAGATACAGATGGCATTCGTGATATGACGGTTGCTTGCTTGTTTTTTGTGGCATTGTCAGATATTGCGATTTTTATGCAGACGTATTATAACTATGCTGAAGTGGCGTTTTGGCAACAGGTTGCTGACTGCGTAACTGACTATCAAACCTCTCATCCAGAGCATCAAGTACGCTTTGACTTGTTTGATGTATTCGCTGAACAAACGCGCATTGAGTCATTGGCTAAGCGCCGATTATTCGGAGATAAGGCATTCCCGATTAAATACATTAATAACCCACTGTTTAAAAGTCAGGGGTAAGACGATGTATACATTATTTCCTGTACAAAATTCTGCGCAAAACAGCCACCTTGATGCAAATCCTGATTCAGATATCGAGGCCATTCAATGGTCGCTGATTAGCCATTTGGTAGAGTGCTTTCTATTAGAGCAGTGGGTGGATGAGCACCTTATTCAAGTGACAACCATCCATGAGTACTTGGCAAATCATCAGACGACCCAAGCTCAAGACGCGCATCAATTTTTAGAATCACTACCACAGCAGCATCAAGATTTTTTTGACCAAGACAACCCATTAATGGTGATGCAAGTTGACCAAAATAGACAGTTATTACTACTGGTCGATCCTGCTTATACTTCACCATGGCGACTATCTAAATCCTGTTTGCCTATCATACACAGTGTCAATGACAGTCTTAATAGCATCCTCAATAACAATCATTATGTAGATAACACTTTGCTAGAGCCAGTAAGGTCAGCACAGCAATTGTTAGATATCTTTTTATCAATGATGGACAGTGACAGCTTATCTGACGTCGGTGTCTTAAAGCTAAAAGAGAGCTTAGAGGCTTCTTTTATAGCGCAGCAACAGTCAGCAGTGGCAAACATCACGACTACAGTATGTCAGAATCCGCATTGGCATCAAACCTTGATTGCAGCGGAGCAGTGGGCCTCACTGATGGATCGTCCGTTTCATCCACTGGCAAAAGGCAAGTTGGGCTTTACGGCAACAGAATACAAATGTTATATGGCAGAGTTTAACCAGCCCATTAAACTGGTATGGGTCGCCATCGCCAACAGCCATGTCATGGTGGCAGAGCATGTTCAAGACACAACAACGAAAAATCCAGCGAAATATCTTTTGGATACTACGCAGCAGCAGAAGTTGATGCGAGAGCTAGACGATAAAGGTATTACGGAGACGCACATTGCGATGCCCGTACACCCTTGGCAAATGACTCATGTGATTGATGACATGTATACCGACGATCTTGCCAATGGCACAGTTGTCGCCCTCAAGTTTGATACGCTCATCACTTATGCCAGCTCATCCATGCGCAGTTTGCTGATTGATGCTGATACGCCAAATAGCATTAAGCTGCCTATAGGTGTGTACGCACTGAACTCAAAACGCTACTTGCCAGCCCTCAAGCTGATCAATGGTGAAAAAAACCAATCCATATTGATGCAGGCAAGAACGTTAGACCCCGTACTATCAGCACAGCTACGGTTATGGGATGAACGTCTGTGGTGGGGTTACATGTCGCCCTCTCATTTGCATGATAAAAGCGCTATCAATCCTTACTTCTATCAAGAAAAGCCCACGCATCTAGGCGCGATGCTACGTCAATTACCAGCAGATATGTGTGACGATACGATTCAACTGTTACCCATGGCAAGCTTGGGTATGTTGGTTTACAAGCAGGGTGTCAGCCATCACATTTTTGACGGGATTGTTCAGGAGGGCATTCATAGTACTAACCAGAATAGTAGCCAGGACAGCATCCAAGAAGTTGCGCCACAGAATAAAAAAACTGCTGCCATAGTGCGTTTTAAGAATCTTTGTGATGTGTTTTTGGGAACGATGCTGCGCTGTCTACGCCTAGGGTTTGCGCCTGAGATGCACGGGCAGAATATAGCCATCGTATTAAAAGACAATCGTTTTACGAGTCTGTTACTACGTGACCATGATTCCGTACGTATCTATGTACCATGGCTGGCACGCCATAAAATATCAGATCCTGAGTATTTAAGCCCGCCAGATTTTAAAAACCGTCTATATCGCGAGACGCCGCAAGCGCTGATATTTTATCTACAGTCATTAGGGTTGTTAGTTAATATTCGGGCGATTATCGAGTCACTGGTTGAGCACTATCATATTAATGAAGATACGCTGTGGCACGAGGCAATGATAAGTATTGAGGAATCCTTGGTGACTATCGATTTTGATGACGATCAGCGTCAGATACTCCGTGATGAGCTATTGAACAGTTCACATTACCCGCATAAAACATTGCTATTGCCTGTGATTGCACGTGGCTCCGATCCTCATGGCAGTATGCCAGCTGGAGAAAGCAAAACGATCAATCCGTTTACGCGTGTTAAGAAAAGCCGCTAGCCAATTAACCCTTTTAACCAATAGCTACTTAGTGATGCGACAAAAGTTATCAAGAAACAAGCAAAAGCTAAAAAGTGCGATAGTGAGAATATAATGAATGACATCGACATTAATGATCTTATGGATGCTTATAAAGAGATAGGCACTTCAACCATTGGTCATCTAACGGGAGTAGGGTATTTACCAGATATTAAGCCACTCAATCCCTGCACGGCTACCATAGTAGGCCGAGTGTTAACAGTCCAACTAACCTCTGACAACACGGAGGTGATTAATCAGGCATTGATTCAAGCAGCGCCTAATGATGTGTTATGTATTGATGCTCAAGTATTAGGCATTAAAGCATGTTGGGGAGCACTGCGAACTTGCGCGGCTATCTACGAGAAGCTATCAGCGGTAATTATTATTGGACAGGCGACTGACTCAGTACAAATTCAGCAGCTGGACTTCCCTGTATTTGCAAAAGGCGTCAGTGCTGTGACCACCTTTAAAAGCGACCACATACAAGGCACGCTAGCATCCGATATTGCCTATCGCTTTGGTGAGCAGACAACGATTATCCGTTCAGGCGATATCGCTATGATGGATAATGATGGTGTGTTTATATTGCCTGTTGATGTAGCGCAGCAGCTATTACCAGATTGTCAAAAAAAGCACAAAGAAGATGAGGTGAAGTTTCAGATATTTTTTGAGGCTTACCGTAATAATCGGCTGGATAAGTTATTTGAAAGCCAGTGAAGTTATTAATTATAGAACGACTCAGTCGCACCTAAAATTGGCATATATTACTACTTACAACAAGGTAAAAATTCATCTGGAAATAAAAACAATTATCATTTACAATGCTATTCACAAAGTTAGTACACACAGTATTATTAGCTAAATATAACTGATACCACTATTTGACGACCCAACTAAGTGAAGTAAATATGAAAAGCCATCATCAAGTTGCTCTATCCGTTCTTACCCTCTGTATTAGCCAGCAGTTATATGCACAAACCAATGATAATACGGCATCTGTGGCCGAAGAGAATTCAGCAGAGCTGGCGTCGAGTGCGGCATCAACTGAGACGCCTAATGTGACTTTAGATACCATTAAAGTCACTGCTAGTGCCAGAACAGGTACTGCACTGGCTCAGAAGATTAGTGAGATGCCAGCCGTCACGCAAGTGATTACTGAAAGCGAGATTCAGATGCAGGCGACGGGCAACCGTACCACTGGTGACGTATTGGCACAGCTGATTCCGAGCTTGGGTACCAGTAGTGGTTCGACCAGCAACTATGGCACCACCATGCATGGCCGTCCAGTACAGTTTTTGCTAAATGGTGTACCGTTAAGCGGTTCACGCAGTCTTTCACGTGAGCTTAACAGTATTGATACGTCACAGCTTGAGCGGGTAGAGGTGCTTTCGGGTGCCACCAGTATCTATGGTGCTGGCGCGTCAGGTGGTCTGATTAACCTTGTGACTAAATCTCTGGTGGGTTATGGCCCTATTAGACAAACCAGAGTGGGCGTTAGTAGCAGTCGTGACTTTGATTCAGATTCATTTGGCTATAATGTAGGGCAATCTTTAGGATATGGCGGTGAGCGGGTTTATGGGCGCTTAGATGTTGATTATGAGACCAAAGGTGGTAAGTTTGATAGCAAAGGCGACCGAGTTAGCCCTGATGTCAACCAAACGGATCAACAAGATACCGAATCACTAAGTGTGAATGGTAGCTTAGGTATAGAGCTAACGGACACCCAACGTCTTGATCTCGCAGCGACTTATTATAAAGATAAGCAAGATACTGACTACGGCCCAGACTACGGTGATGGTTTAGCCGTGTTATATGGTGCCAGCCCATCTTTAGTAGCCATTGATGGCGCCAACGTAGAAAACCAGCCTTATACCGAAAAAAGCTCGGTAAATTTAAATTATAGTGATGATGATTTTGTAGGCTCAGGTTCTAGCTTAAGCTTGACTGGTTACTACAGAAACGAAAAAGGTCGTTTTTACCCTTCCGTTAAAGCTGTAACAGAGCAAGATGATTATGTTTATTATGCAAATGGTAATCCATATTTTATCACTCAGTCAGAAGCGGAAATTGATGTCATGGGTCTGCGTGCCGCTATGCAAACAGAAACTGAACTTGCTGGTAAAAAGACATTATTTAGCTACGGCGCTGATTTTGAACGTGAAAACAGCGAGCAAACCTACGATGGACAAGACTTTACGGCATTTTATGTTAGCAATGGCTTAACGGCTAAAACAAACGGTCTCACCTATAATGCTGGACCAGATACCACCATTGATAAACTGGGTGCTTTTGTCAATGCAGATGTGGATTTGACCGATAAGTGGCATACCAGTGCTGGCGTGCGTTATCAAAAGCTGTCATCGGATACTGATGCCTTTGTACCGGTCTACGAACAAATGATGGAAGAGTATTACGCTAACGATCCTACAAATAATTATGAAGCAGGAACGGTAGAAGCAGGCAGTACCGACCATGACAAAGTACTCTTTAATCTTGGTACCAGCTATCAGATAACACCGAAAGATCAATTGTTTGCCAATTTTTCACAAGGTCTTGATACCGCAGATATACAGCGAGCGCTGCGAGATGTGCGTGCCGGCTTCGTGGTTAATTCAGACAATGTTCAACCGATTGCAACCAATAACTATGAGTTTGGTTGGCAGGGCAAACACGGTGATACAGCAGCACGCTTGAGCGGTTTTTATAACGAATCAGATAAAGTAGTACGCTTTACAGACAGCTATACTGTCGAGGTTGTAGATACTGATGAGCGTGTTTATGGCGTAGAAGGTTCACTGACTCATGACCTTAGCGATCAGTGGCAAGTAGGTGGTAGTGTGGCATATACCCGTGGTCAATATGATTATAATGGCGATTGGTTAGAGCTAGATGCTGTGCGCCTAACACCGTTAAAAGGCACCGCATTTGCTCAGTATAACTTTGATGAAGGCAGTAATATACGTCTGCAAGCATTGGCCGTTGGCGGTGATGACAGAGCTTCTAAAGATCAACAAAAAGACCCTGATTCTAGTGCATTGCCAGTTACGGGTTACATGACATTGGATGTGTTGGGACAAGTAGAAATGCCAGTAGGCCGAGTAGGTTATGGTATTTATAACCTACTTAATAAAGACTATTTAACGGTTTACCATCAAACCACTTACGGAGACCTGAACCGCTTACCAGCAGCAGGCACCACTTATGGTTTAAGCTATACCGTCGATTACTAAAAACAGAACGTATAAAAACCCTTCACGCTATGAAAATTTAGCGTGAAGGGTTTTTTATGTTTTGATTGTCAGTAATATGGCTATCTACACGTCGTAGAAACGACATCATTACTTTTTAGAGTTATTTCGGAGCTCATCTATATAATTTGCCCAATCCTGCATCATATCTACTCTGATATCTATCTCATCGAGTCTATTGTAAGCACCACCATGCGTGTCTTTAATTCTATGACCCAGCTGCAATTCTGTGACGATATCCGAATAGCGTAACTCAGGCTGTTCCATCAGCAATGTTTTAGCCGATGCCCGAAATCCATGCGCACATTGCACATCTTTGTATCCCAGCCGATGAAATATCTGCACCAACGTGGCTTTACTAATATAAGCATTGCCTGAACCGCGCATCGAAGCAAATACATATTCTTTATGGCCTGTGATGGACTGCATGTTTCTTAGACGTGCAATCACTTGTGTCGCCAATGGTACGACTAAATGCGAGACCATATCATCACGACCTTCACCTTTAATGGGGGAGAATGACCACAAATTATTATCCCAATCTATATCACTCCAACGCATAGACCGTAAATCGATACTACGTACAAACACATAAGGTAATAAGTTCATCGCCTCTAATGTGATCTTACTTGCACCTCTAAAATCAGACATATCCTTTAAGAGAGTCGCAAATTGATCTGGCTTGGTAATAGCTGGCAAATGATTGCCTGAGTTGGCAGGTGCAAGCTCACCACGTGTATCAATCGCCACATTTCTATCACACAGTCCTCGTGCGACAGCGAATGAAAACACCTTTTCAGTATATAGCCGAGTGCTTGCACCAACGAAAGTCGCTTGGTTGTCATTGTTTTGAATCGACTCACACACGCTTAATATCATCTCGCTAGTGATATCGTTCATTCTTAAGTCGCCAATTTCGCGACACATATATCCGAGACATAGATCCCAAAACTTAAGAGTCGACTCACTAAATGACAGTTTTTTAGATTTGCCTTGTTGGCGACCTGATGTTTTGTGATCTCGCCACGCTTTTGCAATCTCAGAAAATGGTGCATTTTTTAGATGAGCATATTTATTAGTTTGCTCTTTTTGATGGATAGCTTTGGGGTCAGAGCCTTTTGCTACCGTATTAAGTATAGTCTCTGCTTTATACTTAACTTCATACAAACTGATGTCTTCAACTTTACCCAACATCATCCTAGGTCGCTTACCATCGATGTGCGGATGAGAATATCGCAGGTAGTATTCCTTTTTACCATTTGGATAAATACGAAGACTCAAACCTGCCACACCTGAGATGCTAACCGAATAGTCTTTATCTCGGCATTCAAGTTTGTTGATGTCATTTGCATTGTCGACAGCCATGATGTGTATCCATAAATATAATAAGTAAGGCGAATGATAGGTTTAGGATTTATAACTTATGAAAAGCGTCCTATCTATAAGCATAAAGAACTATTGGACACTGGCATGGACACTAGTATTTGAAAATATAACCTATAAAACCTTTTAAGTAATGGTTATTCATACTTAATTATCCCCAAGGTTCACTTGGGGATGATTATAGCATAATGGCCAAAATAAGGAGTAGGTCATGTCACTGTTGGCCTACACACCATTTTTGCTAGTTATTTTGATAGATAATTAAACGCCATTTTGGTGTAGACAGTCGATTTGGTAAGCAGTTGAGAGGGTTTTCTATAAAACACATGCTCCTGTACTCGCACAGAATATCTAAATCAGGGTCGTAGTACTGTTCTGTGCAAATTTGGAAGATGTAAATTTTGTGGGTAATATATAAAATACATAACAAAAAGAGAAGTACATTAAAAATTATCAATGAATCATTTATTAGTCTTAAAATTTGCTTAACGATAAGAAGTAAAGAGCAATTATTGCCGTGATAGATAAGATTTCTAGAAACATAAGGGGTTTTCAAATCAGTGCTAACCAATACTCCAATCCGGCTTTTAATTGAAATATGAAAAAGGATGGGTACGATGGCTTGGATGGATAATACTCAAGAGCGATATAAAACTAAGAGCATTCGAGGGAGTTATGCCGTTTAGTGCAATTTTTGCAATTAAACTTAGATTGGTGATATCAGCACATATCCAGATTAATAAATGATAGATACCGTTAATAGGTTATTAAGGTGTCTATACTAGGAATTTAGTCAGCGAATACATCTAATCAATAAATGAGTTAGCAGTCATGATCATGAAGAATAAAAAGCTAACTGTATGTTCAGATATAAATAGATGGTCGATACTGTAGAGAGGTTTAGAATCTCTATGCCTGGTTGTATAAAACTTTTGGAATTTAAATGTTTGATAAAAGATAAAAGTGGCCGTTCCAACAATACATATATAAAAGACTTTTGAAAATAATCCTCAATACTCGCGAGCGACAGTCAAAGATATTTCTGAATAACTAAACAGGATGACGTTGGTCGGTGAGAGCTGGGAAACTGGATAAGAATTCGATGGTTAAAAATATGATGAGAAGTACATGATTGCTGTAATTCTATAGTTGATACGCCATAAACCTAATGCTCAATAGAGCCTATTTAACATAATATACATTATGCGAAAACAAACCAACGGTTTGAGGTGGTTTTGAATAAATATCCTGAACAACATTAAAATTATCTTTACTAACTTGTTCCAGTATTTTTATGCTAACGTCTAATCATACCTGATCACATATTTAAGGATATTTTTATGACAAGAGCATCTTTTTCAAAACTGTCCACTATTGGGATTTTAGCGCCAGTATTATTTATCACTGGTTGCCAATCTTTGGCGACAACATCTGATATTCATAACAGCGGTCATTCATCTGAAAGCCACGCTACAATGGAAAACAACCAACAGACACTGATACAGCAAGCCACACATATTCAGCAAGCATTAGCGAATCAAAACTATGCTGCTATCATTGATGATATTCATCCAACACGCGGCGTTCGGTTTTCGATGTACGCTTATGTGCGTCCAGAGACTGACAAAGTCTTTAGTCGTGAACAGTATGCGCAATATCTACAGCAGTCCAAAATTCGCTTCACTTGGGGCGAAAAAGACGGTACTGGCGATCTATTAATCACGCCGCTACCAACATATTTAGATACTTGGGTTACTGCCAACAAGTTTAATAGTGTTACGCCTAGCAGCAATGGCCTTAAGTCTCATGGCAATATGATTAATAACATAGACAACATATATCAAAAATCAGATGTTGTAGAGTTCTATCATAAAGGTACAGAAAAATATGCTGGAATGGACTGGCGCGCTCTACGCTTGGTATTTGATGAGTATAAAGGCAAGCGTTATCTGGTGGCGATCATTAATGACCAATGGACTGTTTAGGGCCGATAAAAATGATTGACTGATCTCTTTTATAGAGCGCGTTTAAAATGGCAGCCTAATCTATCTGATTATAAATGCCATATATTCAAATATTAAGATATATATCCCAACTTATATTACTTGATTTTTGGTGACAAGCTTGTTTATTAGCCTTCTAAAGACAACATATTCATAATCAGTTTGATCAGAGTCTCTTTTTGATTAGGGTCAGATTCAGCGACCAATAAGGTTAATGCCGCAAGCCCAGTATTATTGATGACCATGTCACCTTTATCATTCAGCAGTCGGTGATTACGATGCAAAAAATCCACGAACAAAAAAGCGCCACTGCGTTTATTACCATCAGTAAAAGGATGATTTTTTACCATAAAATACAGTAGATGTGCCGCTTTACTCTCGATAGTTGGGTACGCAGGCTCACCAAAGACCGTTTGTTGTAAATTACCCAATACACTATCCAAACCATCACCACGAGGCTTGGCAAATAATTCAGTCGCCTCACCCCTATCTATCAGCTGCGCTTTCAAATCAGTTAACGCTGCCATCGCCTCAGTCGTACTGGGTAAGATACCACCATCTTGCCCTGTAGGACTATCCAGTAGACCTTCATCATAGCGCTGCAACCATAAAAACGTCTGCGTATAGCGGCTTATAATCTCAACCAGTCCGCGTCCTTCGTCGCTTTTAAGCTCGGGGCTTTGTGCGGTTTTTTTGATTAGTTTTAGCGCTTGTTGCAATTCAGTAGAGTTTTTATCGAAGCGCTGTTGATTGAGCGTATAACCTTGTACCAAGTATTCACGCAAGCGCTGCGTTGCCCAACGCCTAAATTGCACACCCTGAGGAGATTTTATGCGATAACCGACTGATATAACTACATCTAGGTCATAAAAAGTCACCGGACGGTCTGAATTTGCAATATGCATTTTTTGCATATTGCTTTTTTCATCGATTTCTTCATCTCTTATGGCATTGGCGATATGACGAGAAACCACTGATTGGTCACGACCAAATAACTCGGTCATTTGTGCTTGTGACAACCAGACGGTCTCTTGCTCAAAACGTACATCTACCTGCGCCTTTCCATC
Organism: Psychrobacter sp. TPE 89C; assembly: GCF_055522395.1. NCBI lineage: Bacteria > Pseudomonadati > Pseudomonadota > Gammaproteobacteria > Moraxellales > Moraxellaceae > Psychrobacter > Psychrobacter sp. TPE 89C. The sequence goes on along the minus strand of NZ_JBVFXW010000006.1, from coordinate 45,583 downwards.
AGCACTTTCATAGATCTCTACTTTTGCCATATCGTCCTTTATAGCGTTAATCATCTCAGCTTCCCCAATTCCAATATGCTGTTTTGAATACAGTTTACTGTCACAACCTCTATAAATATCACTCATAACGGCGTCTGACGAAAGAATTTCACCATAATCTCATAAATATCCGGATAAGCATCGATGAGCTTCTGTGGCGTTTCAAAAAACACTTCACTCAGAACCGCAAAAAATTCCGCAGGATTGGTCGAACCATAACGATCTAGCCCTAACTTGCGATGTGTCTGAAAGTCTTCAAAATCGCGGCTCATAATCTGTGTCCAGTTTGCAGGATCCATATCAGGCTGCATCGGTGGAAAGCCATTAGCACGGCCATTCATCATATCGAGTTTATGTACAAACTCATGAATGACAACGTTGTGTCCGTCACGTTCGCCTGAATGCTTGGCGTCCTTCCATGAGAGAATGACAGGACCACGTAGCCACGCTTCCCCGCTACGGTGCTGAGTGCCTTCGTGGACGATACCAAACTCATCTACCGTGGTGCTGTCACTTTTGTACGAGCCAGGATAAATTATGATGGATGACCAGCCAGCATACCAATCGAGACTTAGGTTTAATATTGGTAGGCACGCTTGCAACGCAATCGACTGTCTGACAGCATTGGTAATCTCAAAACCTTGTGCACCAGTGATGGATTTATCAGCCAAAAACAACGTCGCGAGCTCGCATAAATGCGTCATCTCGTCAACACTTAATCTGTCGAGTATCACGATACGTTTAGCTGCCTCCATCCAATCGGCATGAGTAAATTCACTATTGTCTAGTATGCGCTGCTCACGCCAGTCTCTTATGATGCTAAACATATACGCCATCCCTATTCTTTTAATATTTCGCACACATTGGTATTACTGAATCTGAGTACTGTAACGGTAATCAGTAATACGCACTTATAATTAATATATTGACATGCATAAGCAAAAAACGCTGCTCATAAATGAATTATTGAGCAGCGCAGTCTGACATTCACACATTGAGATTTAAAATTGATATTGCAAGCCTAGTTGTACTGAGCTGTCTTTATCGTCACGTGCAAAGGTGGTGTCGCCATTCAGATACGCATAAACGTTTTTATGAACCTTATTACTCACACTCAACTCAAAACGTCCATAGTCGTCATCTTTATCTGTTTGGGTGATGCTAACCTCTCTTGTTTGACCATCAGCTAAAGACGTTGTCGATAAACTGTCTGTTAAACCATCGTCGATAACATGCACGTAAGCGATTTTTCCTTGAAGTTTGGCAGGCGTGCCCATCAAATCAAAGCCATATTGTAACTGGTAACCAAGCTCTGAATTCCATGCCTCGCTAGAGGTGCTATCAACCTTTAGTGCAGTGCGAGAATTGGCATTGCCACTAGTATATCCATCTATATCTGTATCACTGTAACTCAGACCCAAAAAGACACCATGCGCGACGTTTTTCTTGATAAGAAAATTATAGCCAAGCTCATTGTATGCGCTGAACACATCGGCATTGGCATCACCGCGTTCGCTATTGTTGATAATATTGATGCCGTCATTACCATCCAGTTTTACCGTTCTATTAACGTCCAAGTCATGTTTAGATAAGCTCAGAGATGTGGTGTTCCACCAAGCCGTGTCTTTTCCGCCCAGTAAAGAGTAGGCCTGAACACCATAACTCGTATCTTTTTTAATACCATTTTCTACGGTGTTATTGTTTTGATTGGCCGCTTGCACACCTGCGCCAACACGCCAGCTCGGCAGTACAGTATATTCGCCATACAGACCAATATTGGCGCGAGTGCCCTCTTGCACCTCATCAGCATCCACGTAGCTTTGGGAGCCATCTACCCAAACCTGAGTACGCGACTCAGAATCCAAAGGATCCGCATCATCGAGAGTATGCAATGCCAAAGCATTGGCGCGTTCTAGCACCGCTGAGTGTGAGTCGGTAGCATTAATTTTTAACGCAGCACCCGTCGTATTTTGCAGATTAATAGCGCTTTTGGTTGATGCGATGATATCAGCATTGGTTTGTTCAATAATCAATCTACTGATGATACGAGAGTAGTCACGCATTCTTTGCGCTATGCGTTCTTCACCAAAGGCCGCAGTAAGCACTTCTTCGTTATCTAATGCAGGGTTATGCCATGTATAGCCACCTGGAATATCCGGGTTTTCAGTTTGTGTGTAACCATCATAATCAGGCCCAAGGCCCCAGTTAGTAGCCTCAAATCCAACTACAGGCATCACGCTATCAAAAGATTCTTGATCGCTACAGCAGCCAACGCCATAAGGCTCGTATGACTCTGTATTACCCGGTGCAATAATAGCCGGATTAACTTCTAGTGTAACACCAAGCTCTTTAGCAATACGCAGTGCGTTTTCACGCAAACTCACATTGGCAGCCACTTCATTGCCATCACTGTCATAAGCGTTTCGCCCTGCGTTGGCGTACATTTTGTCGCCTGTAATCAGACTGTCTAGGTTAATCATACCCAGTGCTGTTGATTTTTCTGCGTCCGTTAGCTGATCAACAAATGCCTTTGAACCATTGAGACCGCCCTCCTCTGCACCAAATGCCACAAACTGGATATCATGCTCTGTCTCAATGCCAGTCAGGTTTTTTGTCAACTCAGTTAAGACGCCAGACCCAGAAGCATTATCGTCCAGTGCCTCTAGGTTTTCGTAATTTGGATAGGCGACGGCAGAATCATAATGTGCGCCGACAAATAGCGTTCTGTTGCTGTCAGCACTGCCTTTTTGGGTTACGACAACGTTATTACTCGTTAACGTTTGACCTCTGAATAAACCACGAGGCGCTACGAAATCAAAAGTTTGACGATTGACTTGGTTGTTACTGCCATCGATTGTCATACGCTGCTGCATATAATCAGCAGCTTGGACTTCTTTATCGGAACCTGTATAACGACCTGCATAGTCACGGGCAAGCGTCAGCGCCGTTTCTGTCCCATAATCACCGTACTTGGCCTCTGCAAATACTTGCGAGCCTGTAAGCAGTGTCAGCGCCGCAACCACTGAAATCTTAAGCGGTGATAAGTTAGTATCCAAACTGCTTCTCCTTGGTTAAAGAACTGCAATCAATAGTAAAAAATAACCTAAAGCAATGCACTTTACAAGATAAAAGACTTATGTTTGTTAATTAACTTTTTAAGCAGAATGGTGGCTCATCGAAACGCTATCTACATAGCTATAATCAATACTTACGGATCTAGGATCGCTGTTTGATATTGATTTTCACCTCCATACTGCTGATTTATCGGCTCGTTTAGGAGTGCTTTACTAATGCTTAGCTTTAGTTATGTCAATGGCATCCAACTGTACTTCTACCACTCGTAGCGCCATTGATTTCCAGTCCAAATTTATATCATCGGTAAAAACCATGTGGTGACTGATACTGACGTACCCATGTACGATGGCCCAGATATCTAGCGCTATTTGCCTGCGCTCCTCAATAGTAGCACCATCTGGTAGATACGAACCCGCCACCCGTACCAGTTTTGAAAATGCACTGTCTCTGGCTGCAATGGCTTCTTCAGAGGGCTGATATCCTGCATCAGATTCCCCAAAAATCAGCCGATAGTGTGCCTCGTGTTGCTCGCCCACATTGAGATAACCCAAGCACGCTTCTAATACTTGCTCTTTACATGCTTTACCCTCTGGAATCACATCCATGGCTTCACGGACTAGGTTAAACCCTTCTATGTACAGCGCATCTAGTATGCCCTGCTTGCCTTGAAAATGGCTGTATATACCGATTGTAGACAGACCTGCGCGTTTAGAGATACCACGCACGCTTAAGGCATCCCCGCCTCCTTCTAAGAAAAGCGCTGATGCAGCATTTAATATTTTGGTTCTGGCATCCATTAGATTCTCACTAGGTCTTGACAATTATAACAGTGTTATTTTAGTATATAACACTGTTATGTACAAACAGTTATATAAGATTTATATGGATAAATTCAACTTAAGAGTAAGGATGCTATGAATACTCAACACCTAGAAACAGATTATCTAATCATTGGTAGTGGCGCGGTGGGCATGGCTTTTGCCGACGTACTACTCACAGAGACCGATGCCAATATTATTATCGTCGATAGACATCATAAGCCAGGCGGTCATTGGAACGATGCCTATTCATTCGTTACCTTACATCAACCGTCATCTTTTTATGGTGTCAGCTCGCGTGAGCTTTGCGGCGGTATGGTTGACGAGATTGGCTTAAACAAAGGCTTGTCTGAGCTGGCATCAGGGGCAGAAATCATGGCCTACTTTGATAGAGTCATGAAGCACACGTTTTTACCAAGCGGCCGTGTGAAGTATTTCCCAATGTGTGAGTACAAAGGCGACGGTAAGTTTTCATCGTTACTGTCTGATACCAGCTATGAGGTCAAGGTCAATAAAAAAATCATTGACGGTACTTATTTCAAAACCTCGGTGCCCGCTACCCATACTCCAAATTTTGAGATTGCTGAAGGCGTTAAGTTTGAACCATTAAATAACCTACCAAGTCTAACCAAACCTCGTGATGGTTACGTCATCATTGGTGGCGGTAAAACAAGTATCGATGCGGTATTATGGCTACTAGAGAACCATATTGATCCAGACGATATAACTTGGATTATGCCCAGAGATGCTTGGTTTATCGATCGTAAAAATACCCAGCCTTCTCGTGATTTTTTCGTTCATACCATGGGTGCGCAAGCCACTCAGGCAGAAGCGATTGCTGATGCTGAAAACATCGAAGACCTGTTTGATCGTTTAGAAAAAGGTGGCGTATTAATGCGTCTTGATCCAAATGTGCGCCCGCAAATGTTCCATGGTGCCACCATTAGTAGTGAGGAGCTGACACAGTTACGCCGTGTTAAAAACATTGTACGCAAAGGCCGTGTGACTCGTCTAGATACTGATAGAATCTATTTTGGTGATGACAGTGTTGCTACTACCACCAATACCATGCATATCGACTGTTCTGCACGCGCGGTTCCAGTGACCGAGACGTATGACGTGTTCAAAGGCAATACGGTGGTCATTCAAACGGTGCGCACCTATCAGCCCATATTTAGTGCCGCGTTTACCGCTCATGTCGAGGCCAACTATGATGACGAGACGATAAAAAATGAGTTATGCCGCGTGGTACCTATACCAAACCATGATACAGATTGGTTGGTTGGTGTAGTGGCACAAATGCAAAACCAGATGCGCTGGTCAAAAGAGCCTGAGCTACGTGAATGGATGATTGGCAATCGCTTAGATGGTTTTACTAAACTGGTACAAGCCAGCGAAGACACAACACCTGAAGAGCTGGCCATCCTTAAGCGTCTAAAAGCAGCAGGGCCAAAAGCCGCTGCTAATATGCCTAAACTGATGGGTGAAGTTATGCAAATAACGGCAGCACGTCAAGCCACCACTGCTAATACCTAAAAAGTAACTATTTAATAATAACTATCAAGAACAACTGTCAAGGAAGTGACTATGCAAGAATTTCAGACCAACAAAGCAAACCTAACCCAAGCTCGCCTGCAAGAAACGCCTGTACATACCCTCGGTGATGGCGAAGTACGCGTCAAAGTTGATCGCTTTGCCTTTACCGCCAACAATATTACTTACGCGGTCATGGGTGACCAATTACGCTACTGGCAGTTTTTCCCGCCAAATGGCGATGAACCCGAAAAATGGGGCATTATTCCAGTCTGGGGCTTTGCCGATGTTGTTGAGTCCAATAGTGATGCGCTGCCCGTCGGTGAACGACTATTTGGTTACTTTCCGCCTGCCAGCGAATTGGTGATTACCCCCAAGCGAATCACACAAACCAGCTTGCTCGATGGTAGTGCCCATCGTGCCGATCTGCCGCCTGGCTACAATATGTATCAGCGCGTTAACCACGAACCAAACTATGACCGCGCCCATGACAATCAGCGCATGCTATTGTTTGTCTTGCACTTAACCTCATTTTGCTTACATGATTTATTAAAGCGCAATGATTGGTTTGGTGCAGAGCAAGTGGTGATTATCAGTGCCTCTAGTAAAACCAGTATTGGCCTAGCATATGGCCTCACTGATGATAAGGACGCACCGCACGTTATCGGCCTCACCTCAAACCATCATATAGATTTTGTTAATTCCATCGATGCTTATGACAGTGTGCTTAGCTATGACACGCTTGAGCAGATTGATGCAACTAAGCCGACAGTCATCGTAGATATGTCAGCCAATACTGACGTGCTTAGCCGTCTACATAGACACTTAGGCGATAACATGCGCTACACCAGCAATGTTGGTCTTACGCACTGGGACGAGCCACGTCATGCTGAAGGTATCATTCAAGAACGTAGCCAGCAGTTTTTTGCGCCCAGTCATGTACAGCAATGCATGAAAGAGTGGGGCCCTGAAGAATTTAATAAACGCTCTATGCGCTACGTCATGCACAGTACAGCAAAAACCAATGCGTGGCTAAAAATTCAGGAGCTCGACGGGGTTAATCGCTTGCTGGAGGTTTATGAAGATATCTGCGAAGGTAAAATAGCCGCTGATGAAGGTTTGGTAGTCGTCATGGGCGACAATGCATAAAATGACTGGGCTATAAAGGCCTGACTATAAAAATTGTTTATTTGTCATTAATAAAAAAGCAGAGCGTCTATTAACTAGGCACTCTGCTTTTTCCGTATTGTATTCTAGATGCCAAAAACATACTCGCTACTTACAGTTTTCAAGGTTAATATTCGCGGCTTAATGTACCCAGCATTCCTTTTTTAGATAACCATGTAGTCCTTCGGCGAACTGTTTATAACCTGCAGCATTAGCGTGAATTCTATCAGACTTTAGAGCCTCATCTGATAGTACAATCGACCAACCATCAGAATATAGCGGTATGCCTTCAGCTTCCGCAATATCTTCATACAGTGGGTTATCACTGGCTTTGCCAAACAAGGTGCTGGTACTGAGATGCGGCTCAGCGATTAGGACAACATCAATATTTTTAGATTGCAAAGTATCGATAGTCGCGATGATATTGGCCCGCGTCGTATCAGGTGCAATGCGCTGCAATACATCATTGCCGCCCACACCCAATAATACCAAATCAGGATTTTGCTCAGTGATCTCGTTCACCCGAGTCATTACATCTGCAGAAGTGTCACCATTAATACCCGCATTGATAACCCTCCATTTGCTTAGCTCTGCCAGTACCGTAGGATATGCTGTATTTGCCCCATAGCCATAGGTCAGCGAGTCACCAAGTGCAATCACCGTACTGCCTGCAGGTAAAGCCGTTTGCATTGGTTCACTATCACAGCCTGTCATGCCAATAGCTGCAGCAAGTCCTATGCTTGCCAGCGCTAAAAATCTCCCGTTTAGACTCATATCTGTTCCACTCCTATATTGTCAATAACTGAGCTAAATTTGTTTGAATAAATAGGTCAAATTTGCTCAAAATCTATTATTTAACTTTTGTTGTATATCAATCAGTATACGTTGTATAGTTAATAAAGGAGATAGATTACCTGTTCAGCGCAATACCATTGCTACGCGGCTTAGCATAGACAGTGTATTCATCATAAAGTATAACTTTACCAAGAATACGTGAGGTTTTTATGAATAAAACAGCATCTCAAAGTCAGTCTACCGATAATACCCAAAACAAAGAAAGCTCTGAAAATCAAACCCAGAGTCAATCCATAAAAGCATCCGACTCCAATACCAACACCAAAAATCCTACTTCAAAAACAGTAAAAGACACTTTAGAAAAATCTGAGAAAAAAGCACAAAGTAAAACACAAAGCTTCGATGAGCTACAGATAAGTAAGGGTCAGTATCGCCCAGTGGCAAAGGCCGTTGGCAACTGGCTTGATAACATCAACATGGATGCCCTCAACTACCTCAACGAACAAGCCGAAAATATCTTTTATCGTAAAGGCGTCACCTTTACCGTCTATAGCGATGCCAAAAACATCGAGCGAATGATACCGTTTGACATTATCCCCCGAATTATTGCTGCCAGTGAGTGGCGACAGATAGAAGCTGGTTGTAAGCAGCGCATTACCGCTCTCAATGCCTTTTTGCACGATATCTATCATGACCAAGCGATTATGAAGGCCGACATTGTGCCTGCCAGCTATGTCTATGCTAGCGGCTGCTATGAGCCTTGGATGATGGGTATTGAACTGGACAAACCCATCTACTCACACATCAGTGGTATCGACCTGATCCGTGATGAGTCTGGCAAGTTCTGTGTACTAGAGGATAATTTGCGTACCCCGTCTGGTGTCTCATATATGCTTGAGAGCCGTAAAATATCAGAGACACTCTTATCTGATATGTTTTCTGACACCCCCATTATGGGCATCAGCGATTACCCGAATCGTCTCAAAGCCTGTCTTGCCAGCTCGACGTCCAAATACGATCCACAAATCGTCATCTTGACGCCTGGCCGATTTAATAGTGCCTATTATGAACATGCGTTTTTAGCACACGAGATGAATGTACCCTTAGTACATGGTTATGATTTGGTGGTTGAGGACAGCAAAGTCTACATGCAAGGTATTCGTGGCAAAGTGCAAGTCGATGTGATCTACCGACGCATTGATGACCCATATATCGATCCACTAGCCTTTCAATCTGACTCGATATTGGGTGTCTCAGGGCTGATGAGCGCCTATCGTGCTGGTAATGTCGTTATCGTGAATGCGCCAGGTACAGGCGTGGCTGATGATAAGAGCCTATATCCCTTTGTACCAGATATGATTAAATTCTATTTAAATGAAGAGCCTATTTTACCCAATATAGAAACCTATCAATGTCGTAAGCCTGATGAGCTCAAATACGTGCTTGATAATTTGGATAAGCTGGTCGTAAAAGAAACCCAAGGTTCAGGTGGTTACGGCATGCTCATTGGTCCAACCTCTACCAAAAAGGAGATTGAAGAGTATCGCCTGCGCCTACTTGAAAACCCAGCTGGTTTCATTGCCCAGCCGACTATCTCACTATCTACCAATCCTACCGCTGTCAGCGATGGCATCGCACCGCGCCATATTGATTTGCGTCCCTTTATCCTAAGTCATGGTGATGGTTCGGTAGATATTGTGCCAGGTGGTTTGACTCGTGTGGCCATGGTTGAAGGCTCCTTAGTCGTCAATTCATCTCAAGGGGGCGGTATCAAGGACACGTGGGTCGTTGATGACAGTCACTTGCAGTCTTCGACCAAAAAACCAAACTGCAATGGTCAAGCTGGCAAATGCTCGCCTTTATCATCAGAGACCAATACCTCAGATCACGCCAACTACTATGATCGTCTACAGCCTCTAGAAGCGGGCTATGAGATGCTAGATGACGCACCCATGATCCTACTACTCTCCACTGCCAGTTATCTAATATGGCTGGGGCGATACAGTGAGCGCCTGTATTACTATGATGATGTCATGAAAAAACTGGTCAAAGACGATCTCAAAAAATCACAGCTGAAGCACTTAATCGGCCATTTAGGTTTTGACGCGGATGCGGATGAATCGTTTAAGAGCATGAAAGCGCAGATGCTGTCTGACTTGGAACGAAATATCATACCGAACATCGTTCAATCGATAGATGACAATGTACAGGAGGCAAAAGGCGTCATTGGCAAAGATACTGCTGAGTTATATAACTTGATTAAGCGGCTCTCAAGTGCTGGCACCTATCGGGCAGCGACCTTGCAGCTACATGCATGTAACGCCGCTATGAAACAAGAGCATCCAACGGTGACTTGTTTTTGGCAATTAGGGCGTCATTTTGAGCAGCTTGAGCGGGCTGTGCTACTGGAAGAGGACTCAATAGAGGTCAGTCTTGAATTTAAGTACTGGATCAATGAGCTACCAGAGAACACGCGCTGGCGTGAGCTGACACGTCTGGCCAATCAGATGATTAGATCGAAGAAATTTAGTGATTTTGAGCTGATTAGCAAAGAGTTTAATATCATCTTGCGTCAAGGTGTCTAGCCGCAAACTAATGACAAGCGCTAATGATACAGTCAATTCGATAGGGTTTGAAAGCAAGAAAGGCGCGTAAAGGCACGAACAATAGCAGACTAAGCGAGCCTGACACTGTATTCGATTTATATGGGATTGACCATACATATGAAATAAACAGAAACATAGGAAGCTATCATGAAACTTCAAATCAGCCATCAAACCAATTACTACTACGGCGAGCTTGCACAGCGCAGTGTCCAGTATATACGTATGACTCCAATGCAGATGCCGCATCAAATTATTCATGAATGGGAGGTAATGCTCCCTAAAGTGGCGACCAATCAAAAGGATGGCTTTGGTAATGACTGGCTCACGCTAAGCCGTAATGAGGCGCATAATAATTTGCAAATGCAAGCATCAGGTATCGTGGAGATTGATACAGAGACCCAACGTTTAGAGGATATGGATTATGTCCCCTATCTGCTGTTTACCGTACAAACGCCATTGACCAAATGTTCACAAGAGATGCGTGAGTTTGCAGCGCCTTATCTAAAGAAACCCACCCATGACAGCCTAAAGGCGATGGCCAATGCCCTCATCATGAAAATGCCGTTCGTAAAGGACGTGACCCATGTAGGTACGACAGCTGCTGAGTCTTTTGCGACGAGCGCTGGCGTGTGCCAAGATCATACTCATGTGTTTTTAGGCTGCTGTCGTGATCAGCATATTCCAGCCCGCTATGTATCAGGCTATCTGTATGACGATACCGAAAACCACATGGCAAGTCATGCGTGGGCAGAAGTGTGGTTAGATGGCTACTGGTATACCTTTGATATATCAAATCAGCTGTTTCAACCAAGCTCTCACGTCTACGTCGCTATTGGTAGAGACTACTTAGATACAGCCCCTGTACGCGGTGTACGTATGGGCGGCGGCTATGAGAATCTTTACAGTCAAGTATTGGTCACGCGACTATCATAGCCTGATACCTTTTATGTTCACTACCAAGGATGTTTTATGACTTATTGTGCTGCCATTCGCCTAAAAGATGGTATGGTTTTCGCTAGTGATACTCGCACCAATGCAGGTGTCGATCATATCTCAACGTTTAGAAAGCTGTATCAGTATGGTATTGAAGGTGAACGCGTGATGGTGCTACAAACTGCTGGTAGTCTGGCCACATCACAAGCGGTATTTACCAAGTTACAGCATGATATTGACCAACGCTATGAAAGCAATCTTAATACTGTACTCACATTGTTTGATGCCGCACAAATGGTGGGCGAATGCATGCGTAATGTCATGAACCATGCCAAAACGGTGGCTAACGATGATAACGGTAGTCAATTTACCAGCTCATTTATGTTGGGTGGACAAATAAAAGGTCAGCCGCCCGAGTTATATATGATTTACCCCGAGGGCAATTGTATTAGGGCCACCAAAGACACGCCTTTTTTTCAACTGGGTGAAAGCAAATATGGCAAGCCAATTCTGGATCGGTCGGTCACATACGACACCGATATTCAGCATGCTGCGCGTGCATTAATGTTGTCATTTGATTCCACCATTCACTCCAACCTATCAGTAGGAATGCCGATAGATTTTGTCATTTATAAAAGTGACAGTTTAGAGACACCTGAAGGTCGTCGTATTGATGAGAATGATGAGTATTTCAATACCATTCGTCGGCAGTGGTCAAAGGCGCTACGCAATATATTGGTTGAGCTGCCTGAATATCCTGATAATTATTGGAATAAATAGCTCAGTATAAGAGCATGCCATTTATATATCTTTTGCACTAAAAAAGCCCTTTGTCTAATGCAAAGGGCTTTTTTATTATCAACTAATAATCAGGCAATAAAAAACCGGAGTAGCGCTGAATAAACAACCCTACTCCGGTTTTGGTTCAAAGACCTTGAATGCCATCATAGTGATGTCGCACTCATTGTTGTGTAATCTACCTCATGACCTGGTACATGGAAGACTCACTGGACTGCACCTAGATAAAGGCCCTAGTGCATTAGCTCAATCACGATTGCGTGATTGCGCCAGCGAGCTAATGACACTAGGGCCTTTATCTAGGTATTAGCAGGACTGAAACAGTCTTCCTTGGGTAAAATGTAATGGCTTGACTCGTGGACGACGCAACGTCGCCCCTCACCGTAAACGGTGAAACGCTAAATCTCACAACCCGTTAAGTGTGCCTCATAACAGTTAGTACTGTCAATACATAATTGACCCCTCTTTTTGCTTGCGACATCTGTTGACGCCACCTATTTATTTTGTGACAAAAGTCCTTGATGTTTTTTGTAAAACGCGGTTACATAGTAATCAAAATTTTACCGAAACATTCATTGTAAGCTGACAAAATAAAAATTAAGGCAAATTTCTATGAGTCTGTCCTTCGCACAAATTCAGCAAGCTTGGCACGCTCAAGACCCTAGCTTGGTTGATAAGTTATGTTTATTAGCAACACAAGTTGATGATGTTCCTGAGTCGCCCATCCCCGAGCACGAACTGACATTTGAGCGATTTTTGGACAAAATTCTAAGTCATCAGTTTCGGGAGCAAAACCCCGAAGTACAGTTTGCAGAGCGTGACAAACGAGCAGCTGGGTGCTCAATCACATCTGCTTCCACAACAGTCTTGATTATGGCGTCAATCGATTCAGCAGTCGCTCACCTCGCAAGCTCTTTGATGCAAAAGGTCGCGCGTTCTCTGAGGCGTGGCAACGAGACCCTGAACCACTTATCCAGCTATTGGCTATCGCCAAAAACGAGGCTGTCAGACAGTTTGCAACCGATAACCTAAAGTACGATTTCAAGACCCAATTACGTGATGTGAGTGGTAAGACGCTACAATATTTATCTGCTGGACAAGCGCACAGCAAAGCGCGTGATGAGATGATTGTTTGGCTATTAGAAAACTCACCGCACTTTGAAAAGTCTAAATTTCAAACATTAGGCTTGCATCAAGTCGTACTGCAACTACTTCATTCACACTATCCTGCCGCCTATCAATATGCGATTGGCTATGCCAAAAGCTACGCTCAGGACTTATCACTCACTGAGCTGATGTTACTGGCCATGTCAGATTATGAGCCTGTTAGAGCATTTGCCATCAACAATATCTTGAGTCGTGATTCTGTTTCTGATATCGGTGTCAACGGTTGGGGTCAGCTGTTAGACACAGAGCATCACTATCAAACGGCGAGCAAACAACTTAGCAAACACTTTACGAGGCGCGATTTAACCCCTGAGTGGTTTTTTGAACGATTGACCAGCGGCAGAACACACAGCGTAAAATTTGCGATAAAAAAACTGCCTGAGCTTTATAGTGCCAAAGAGCTAGGGACTGAATACTTTATTCGCGTTGCCCAGCAGTTAGATATACCAGAGCAACAGGACTTCTCTGCTCATAATGGCAGTTACTACAATGCTAATGATTGCAATGATAGCTACTGCATGGACTTTGCGTTGGACCAGCTCAGACGTTTGGATTTGAGCCAAGTAAATGCGGCAGTATGGCAAACACTATTGTTACACCCATTATCGCAAGCGACCATTACCGACTGGTTTGATGAAGATGTACTGTCAGCCGCGACGCTTGATATGAGTTATTGGCATGCGCTTGCCTATGAGCCTGATTGGCAAGTGAGTGAATATGTTGAACAATTAAAATCTGCTGACACTCCTATTAAAAACTGGCAAAAGCACTTGGCCTTTGATGAGTACTTAGCAGAAAATGTGCGGGATTGGCTGTCTGATGTGCGTCGGTTTGCGCCGATAGATTTAGGTTTCGACTGGCTTATGAATCTTGCGCATAGCGAACAAGCACTCTATCGTGAATTTGCGATTGAACGCATCAACAAAGGGTTCTTGCCTGCTGACTTTGTCGCTTATCTTGACAGCAATGCAGGCGACTCTACTGACAACGCTTCCAGTAATAGCACTGATAATAAAGACTCAAATAGCGATGCTGCTACTGAAGTAGATTTAACTGGCCAACGCTATTTATTCACAGGTAAGATGCAAAGCATGACTCGTGGCGAGGCCGAAAAAGTTGTGAAAGCGGCTAATGGTGCCATCAGTGGTGCTGTCAACGGCAAGTTAGATTACTTGGTCATCGGTGATGACGGTTCACCGTTATACGGTAATGGCCGTAAAGGTAGCAAGCAAGTTAAAGCCGAAAGCTTAATCGCCGATGGTGCACCGCTAAAGATTATTTCCGAAACCGCCTTTTTACAGATGCTGAGCGGTCAATCACGAGAGGTGTCTGAAGGCGATACTTTTGCAGGTGCCAATGCACTGTGGCATATGGCAACAGATGACGCTACTGCACCTATCAGTGAGCTTGCGATCAGCTACCTCAGTCATCATCATGAACAGATCTGTATGGCACTGACAGACAGACCAGTCGATCCCGATGCGATTGTCCCTTCTTCATTCTTTGATGCGGAGCGCGTCATTCCTTTATTGCAACACCGTAACAGCCAGTTGCGAGCATTTGGCTTATTACTGAGTGAGTATGAGATGGCGACGTGGCAACCAACGCCAGCCCTATGGCTGATGATGGCAGAATCTCCCTATACGGATATCACTCAACTGCTAAAGCGTGCGCTATTGGACAAGCCATCCGTTGCCAATCGACGTTATCACATCCAGTCAGCACAATTGAATGCTGGCATGTTGAATGCTTTGATTGAAAGCAAAGCGCGAGTCGCTCGCCAAATCGGTATCACCTTGCTGCAGCGTCATGCTAATTTCCAAGATGTGCAGTCTCTATATCGATTGACCCAAAGCACAGACCGTGAAGTACGCTATGCCGCCGTGACCATGCTATGGAAACACTACAAGGCGCGTCACGTGTCTCCAAACTGGCAGCCAACCAGTAGCGATAGTAAAGATAAAAAAGATGCTGCACGAGATAAAGACTGCAGCGCTCAACCAGTCATAACAGAGCAGACAGATAGACGTTTGGCAAGCTTGCCTGCAGAAGTCGATCAGTTATTGATGCTGCTACGCCGTGGTCTCTTTGAGCTACCACCTGGTCGTCTAGGCGGTTCGCAAGAGCCCAATGCTAGTGACAGTAATAAGCACAAGCAACAACGTTACTCAGATAAAAACTCAGCATCACAACAGTCATCAGAGGCAGCTGAGTCAGATAGCAACATCACGCTAAAACCCATATCTGCGAGTCGTGCCAAACTGGCATTGATTGAGACCTTTCGTGATGTGGCGTTGGCTGACAGTACCTTTGCGGCGCTCATTATGCCCACACTGTTCACCTTTACACATTCGGCAGGCAAGATGGAGCGTCATGCGTGTTTGGTTGCCGTCACACGGCTATTGCATCGCTATCCTGAACTATCTAAAAACCTGCAACCAGTGGCATCGGCTTAACGGCTTTGGCAGACATGGATAAATAGATACTTTAAAAAATATGACGTCACCTCAACTGAGATAACACCATGAAAACAATAACACTCCCCTATTGGGGTCAAATCATTGGCCTAGTCAGTAAGGCCAACAGTACTCAAGCGGCAACTCAAAAGACAACCAAGCAAGATGGGCGCAGTCTTTTTATTACTCGCCAGCAGCAAGCATCTGCTACGGTCTTATACGTCCTTGATCAACAAGGTGAGCAATTTAGCTTATCGACAACTGCGCTGCCTTGTGCGATGCAAGCCATCACCGAGATAGATGACAGTACTATTGTTATGATTGGTGATGATGGTCATCTTTACCAAACGGATTGGCAAGCCAAGAAAGTTAAGAAGACTAGTGCTACATCCTTGCTTGATGCACCTGAAGATAACAACAGTGCTATAGGCCGTGCTGTAGCAATGGCACCACTACAAGATGCGTTGGCTATCTTATATCCAAAACATATCGTAGTATGGCCTTATCAAAATAGTCAGGCCAGCAGTACTGTCATCATTGAGCCTTATTCGTCTTCTATAGCAGCATCAAGTAAGGAGTCTGCATTAACAGCGCTAGCAACCTCAAATGATGGCTCGTGGTTAGTCGTGGCAGATAAAACAGGAGCTGTTAGTAGCTATCAATGGACCTCAGATAACGCGCAGCTCAATCTAAGTAGCCGCAAACAGCTCCACCAAGGTAAAGTAAACGCGCTGTGCTTTGAGCCAGTTGGGCAGTACTTCTTCTCAGCAGGCGCAGATAAGTGCTTATACCGTACTCATGTCCAAGGCGATCTCCACCCTGTTGATAGAGCTAAGTCTAGCCAACACAGCGAAATGATCACGGCACTTTGTGTCTCAGATACTCGATTATTTACCGCAGCAGATGACAAGAGCGTCAAATCATGGGCATTTGATAAAGGTCAGCCAAACAGCTGTAAAGAGGATCTAACCAAGGCTCGACAGATTGTCTTATCTTCTTACGCTGAACAACCGACGCTCATCGTCGTCAGTGCCGATCAGAGCCTACGTTTCATACCTATTGACCATACTCAAAGTACTTCACAGAATAGCACCTCACAAAATAGTACGGCAAAAAATAGCAAGCTATTACCAGTCAATTATATTATCAAAGACGGTTATCAGAGAGTCGGTCAATTACTGACAGATGCCTCAAACAATAATGATGTGTCGTTTAAAGAAGGCTTGGCGCTGCTACAGGCGCAAGCAGATAACCAAACGTTAGAGCTGGTTAAAAAATTACTTGCTGATAGCGACACGCTCACGGCTAACCAAGCATTGCAATTGGTACAGTGGGTTGCTACTACTAATCTTGATAAAACTGCACAGGTTTTAGAGCAGGAACTAAGCTCGGCGCACAGTGCAAAAGTACGCCTTGCTGCTTTTCATGCCTTGGCCGACCGCGCAAGTACGGCGAAGCGCCCGCTGCATTATTTAGAAGAAGCCTTCAAAAACCGTTACTACGAGGAAGTGGTGGCCTCTGCGTTACAAGGTTACCTAAAGGTTGCAATGAAGGATGCCACCAGCCAGCGCCGCATCTTACCTATTTTAAGAGAAGCGCTGTCACACAGTTTTGCGAATATTCGCAAGCAAGCATTGGCCTCACTTGAGACACTGTTGCCAGAGAACAGTCCGCAAGCAGATTTGATGGCATTAGACTGCAATCAGTCAGACATTGTCCAATCAGGGTTAATTCGTCTGTATCAGCGCGGTATGCTAAATCACCTTGAAGTCTCACGTCAATTGATGCTGCTACAGAATCATCGTAATACAGAGATTAGGCAAACAGCGTTTTACGTCTCATTGCTGTCTCAGCCTAAGTTGATAGAGGCATTGAAACAGCAAGGTGACACGCAAACATTACGTACCCTGTCTGATTTTGATGACTTTCGCTTACTGCGCGGCACGCTACTAGATAATGCTAGCAGCACAGCGGCAAATGATAATAGTGTTAAACCATCAGAATCCGATGAGGCGATCCGTTTAACCTTATCTACGCAAGATTTTATCTCGCAAGCAGATAATACCCAAGCATCTAAGTCTAAGAGTAAGGCTAAAACGGCCAAATCCAAGAAGTCTGCTACTGAATCTATAAATCTAAGCAATGACACGTTAGAGCCATTATTACAAAGCTTAAGCAATAGTCACGAAGATATCAGTTTCCGAGCGGCTTATGCGCTGGCTTGCCTACAAGACAAACGAGCGTTTGGCACCCTGATTAGTCTGATGAGCCATGATGACAGCGCCATCATCCGTGCTGGTGTGGCCACCGCGCTTGGTCATTTAAATATAGAAGACGCCAAAGCAGTCCTACCGACATTACTAGATGATAAGGACGCTGGCGTGCGCCAAGTCGCCATGCAAGCCTATGGCAAATTGGCAGACAATGCATTATCTTGGGCAGCGACGGGTTTTGCTTCTAAACATCAAGACATTCACGAGCAGTCTTTAGCACTGTTTTTAAAGCATGTTGCACCGGATAGCGCACATAGTAGTGATAGCAGTGATAAAAGCACTCAGATGTCGTCAGAGATGACAGACATACTGCTACAGGCATTGAACAACCCTTTTACCAGTATTCGGTTAGAAGTGGTTAAAGTTCTATTAAATCGCCAATTTAAGCAGTCATCTGACAATATTTCTAAAAATGTTTCTGACAGTGCTATCGTTGACATTATTGAGCTATTGCAGCAAAACCTTTTTGAAGATGTGCACCAAGTGGCGATAGAAGAATGGCAACGACTGTTGCTAGCGATGAACTCGAAGCATAAAACGAATAAAACCAATAACACTGAAGAAACGAATCACCAAAAGACTAATCAAGCTGTCTTAACCTTGTTTTTTGCAGATACGTTTGCCGCTATTCGCAAACAAGCCTTTGACATCGCACTCAAACAAAGCAAGCATTTAGGGTTTGCTGACGTAATGTTAAACGCACTTGCCAGCCCTTATACTGATACCAAGCAACTGGCCCTTACGACAGTGCAAGCCAGAGCGAATACGACTCAGCTGACACAACTGATGCCAGCTCTAGTGGCTATGTTCGCTGATGACAGTATTGAGCTGCGTAAACAAGCTTTGACGGTCGCTTTAGCACTGACAGACTTACAACCTACTATTTTAGCGGATCACAGTAGCCTAGATGATAGTAGCACCGATGATCAATCAAATCATCACGAAGCATTGATTACCGTAGCCCTCAACAGTCCTTATCCTGATATTCAGCTAACAGTCGCTCAACTACTTGCCAGCCAATCACGCTTATACACTGACGAAGAACAGGCACAGCGAAGTGATGAACAAGCGTACCAAGTATTTAAGCACTACTTAGAGTTGCCTATGCCCTCTCAAGGCAAGAAAAGTGACAGCTATACCCAGTGGCACAGTCATGTAAGCCAAGCACTGTTTGGTTTGTCTAAACTGGCATACCCATCAAAGCATGATGCGCTAGGTTGGTATGCTAAATATCTACACCACCCTGATGCTGATTTTAAACCTCTTGCACCAAAGATTACGCAGATAGTCTCTTTTGAGGACATTGATCTACTGGTGAAATGGCAAAAAGATGAGCGCGCCATTATCAGTCAATCAGCCAGTTTGTGTTTGGCTATTTTGGGTGATGCTCGCGGGCAGTACTTCCTCACTCATAAGAGAGACGAGACAGACAATCTGAGTACGCTTGTTGCACCGATGACGCCTACGCATTGGCTACAAGCGCAGCACGGTTTAGGTATTACACATGCACGGCAATTACAGCCTTTGTTTGAGTCAGAGTCCTATGCAGTGGCAGCCAGACTGTTATTGATATTTAATGACTTACAAGATGACTGGCAAGATAGCCTGCAAGCTACTAAAACAGACACTACTAGCACTGGTCGACTTAACCAGCTGATAGAAGCGTTAAGCTTTGCAGATAATGACACGGCAGTAGTCTACGCCAATATACTCGCTCGTTACCCAAATGACGTACAACACCCTAATAACCAGCCAGCACTATCGTCAACGTGGCAGTACCTAAGTGATTACTTGTCACGTAAATTAGGCAGTGTTTTATCCGCTCACTCTGAAGTCATTACAATGATGATGGATGCCATGCCAAACATGGTAGATAAAGGTGGTGCTAAAGGACAGTCGCATAATACGGCCTCTATCCGAGCAAGTATCCTGACAACCGTCAGTACCGAGAACTTACAACAGCTCGCCAACCTCAGTCGCCATCAGCAACCATTGGTACGCGCACAAACCATTAGTGTCATTTGCCACTTATCTGAATTACTCGCTCATGATTATTATGACGATGAGAACGATGTGTTTGAGACATTACAAAAATGGCAACGCAGTTTGCAGGCATTGTTAAGTGCTCACCCCGTTACAGCCATCGTTGAGGTAGTAGGCGATGCGCAAACAGTAGGTGATTCTCCTACTGACAAACAAGACAGTTCTGAGGTGCATTATCCATACCAGTCTCTTGCCTTTGGTGCTTGGATTGGCGTCATACGCGCAGGCGATGATTATTATACTAATAGCAGCACCACAGACCAAGCCATTCGAGGGCTAATGTGGCTTGCTACTCAACCATCAGAGCTTAACACCAATAACAACACTAATAACGATGAGGACTGGCGAGACAGTACCAGTCGCGTGTTGTTGCCACTACTCAACCACAGTAGTTTTGACACTCGTGAGTTGGCTTGGGCATGCTTGTATAAGCTGGATATGCCTGCCAAAAAGCTGGCTGACTATGCCATGAGCACGCCCTACCGTGACATGGTAAAACGCGGCTTGGATTTATTGTTAGATACCGCAAATAACAATACCGTACAGCAGCAAAGCAAACCATCGGATACAGCTACTGTCAGTAGTAGCGCTGATCAACAACTCATTGATTTGTTAAAAACCAATAATCACACCTTAGCAGAAGAGATCTATCAGCTGCTAAAAGACCGACTAGGCCATCTGCCTGCTAGCTTACTTGGGCTACAGACCTATTGTCAGTCGCTACTGCCTCAGATCGTTGCTGAATGGAAACAAGTCATCGTCACGCCCTTTGCAAACAGTCAATCGCCGTCAGTGCAGCGCCAAGACAAACTGACGTTTTTGCTGCACGCTGTGAAGAGTGATGATTGGAATGCAAAATATCAAGCACTGAGTCAACTGGTCGAGTTTCATGACGTACTCTTTGCGGACAGCACGCTATTTGATGACTTGTTTGATTTTGCTGAAGACGCTCAGTCCAGTAATGAGAGATATCGTAGCTGGAAATTACTTACTGAGGCACTCACGTCGTACCAATTCATCAATAAGAATATTTTAGATGATGGCTTTAATAATGATTTAGAGAGCAGCTTTAATATTGCGACTGCTGAACAGGTCGCCAATGAAGCGCACTTACGATTATTAGCCTTACTTGATGATCCACATATCAACAAACCTAAGCAGTTTATTTATTGGGATATCGCTGACCTACGTAACACGAATCTCGTGGCGCCATTACTACAGCGTTTAGAAAGTCTGTTTGAGCACACGCCGCAAAAAAATAAAGAAGAGCGTAAATATTTATTTGATACCTTAGTAAAAATCAGTGGTTACGATCAAAAAATTGAGGATTATTTGGAGGAGCGTGAAGACACGCGCTGGTTACAACGTCAGCACCCTAGAGACTCGCAAGTCTTGTTATCGCTGTTTACTACGCTTATGAATCATAGTGATTATGCGCTTGCCGCGCAGCTATTACCGTCACTGGCATGGGTACAATCGGGCGACAGCGATTTATCCTCGCGCATTGATACCGCTTTAGCGCTAGCCTACGAGCAGATGCCAGCTAACCATACCTTTAAATTGGTCGAGGCACTGGCATATCGAGCCAAAAGACGACATAGCAGCATTGCCTCACTACAAAATGCCCTGCGTAATAAAGACGCTGATGTGCAATTTGCCGCGGCTGAAGGATTGGCTAAGTGCGGTCACTCTGATGGGGTCAATATCTTGATGGCAACGATAGATTACAACCCTGATGCTGAATTCCGCAGCTGCAGTGTATTGGCCATTGGCGAGTTGCTAGGCAGTAACAACCAAAGTCAAAATACTCACTCGCCTAATGATAGCTCGCCTGCGGACAATGCTGATAAAAACTTACAGGTTCATACCTTGTACAAAGCCTATGATAAGTTAATCAAACTGGCCGAAGATGATGAGCATTACCTGCAAGACGTGGCTAGCGAAGCCTTAGGTCGCCTTGCACAAGGTGGTGATTTTGAGCATAGTCCGCATATTTTTGAGCTATTAAAATCGCACTTGTCAGACCCCGCAATCCATTTCACCAATCCCGCCATTGTCCATTGGTTAAATGGACTGCGCTGGCTCAACACAACGCCTGCTTGGGAACAAATCCGCAGCTATATACGCCTTCATCTTGATAAAGCCATATTTTTCCGTCCGCAAAGGCATGCAGTATGGCTATTGCAGATGAATAATAACGATGCCAATAAAGCATTAATCTTAGATATTTTAAAGACGAGCAATTTAGACCGTGCTGTGCTTATGGCGGCTTATACGGCGGCACAGAAAACTTGGGGCAGCCTCGCATCGCAGGTTTACCCTTATGATTGGGCAGCCATTCAAAGCCATAACAATGACTTTATAGAAGAGACTGAGCATTTGAGTCTAAAGCGTATCATTGATAATAGCAGCATCGATGAGCTGGCAGCATTTATCACCCAGCATGGCGCGCACTTGCCATCCGACATCTTGATGGCACTGCAAAATGCCATTATGGCCAAGCAAGACATGCCAACATCGCAGCTTACCGCGTTGATTAGTAGTAATCCTCTGACACAGCATATTGGACTGTGTTATCTGACCCAGTATCCAACTAACTATTTAGACAAAGAAATGGTTGCGACGTTGCAGCAGCGTTTTGGTACTGCAAGCGAGCAATGGCATACGCTTATCGACATCATCAACCGCAGTCCAACGACCATCAATAATAGTCAGTGGATTGATATGGTTGAGCAAGTGGGTGGCACCATCAGACAACTGGTTTGGCTAATCATGCGTCATATAGCCATTACAACTGCCAAAGGCGCTGTCGACAAAGCGGCTACTAAGCAGATCGTGGCAATGCTTGATTGGCTCAATGATGCTCGTCAACCATTGACCATCACCTCTATTGCATTACTCTCTACTACCGTCAGTGATTGGTGGCAGCAAGCGCTGTTAGCATTGCTGGCTAGACCTGCCGCTGAAGATAAGGTGCTATCAAGTATCTTGCCAACGTTGAGCGTTGTCTCGACAGCAACTCAATCGCAGCTTACTTATGACAACCAAGCCTTGCTAGGAACTGTGATTGCTCGTATTGAACAAAGCGGTACATCTACCCAAAAATCCATAATAACGGTAGTAAAGAATGCGCTAAAACATAAGGGCTCGTCTACCGAGATACCAATCAATCAGCAGCTACTACAGTGGATCAGAGCCAAAGACGCTGATGCACTCTATCATTGTGCGAGTAATGACAACATGGAGCTGACGGTTCGTATCCGTGCCATCGAAGCGCTTGGACAGCTACATGATCCAAATATTGAACAATGGCTGACGACGCTCATGGCACATGAAAATTCAGACATTCAGAAGCTTGCTTATAAAGTACTACGCCGCTGGCAACGTGCCATGATACGAGCGCAGCAAAAGCGTCCGTTGTCATCTGTCAATATGGAGGCGCAACCTAGCTCGACCATCGCAGCACAAAATAGTCAGGACAGCAGTCAAAAAAGCAATCAGGGTGAAGGAGACAGTCAATGACTATAGACAATCAATTAGACCAAGCATCAGAAACAGAGTCAGAAGTAGTAGCCAACACTGATGGCCTGATGATGCAGTTGGACTACGCCGCCCCTAGCCAAATCAGTCAAGTTAACGAATCGTCAGATTCATTGTCGGAGGCGCAAACAAGAGAACACACTCAGCATGTGGCACTATTTGCTCAGCTGAATCGTTCGGAGGTTAACTTCCACGGTAAGGTCAAGTCTCCCCTTGTCTTTCGTGACAGTTTGCTAGCCTTATTTGATGTGGTCAGTAGCGATTACCGTTATGTGCCAAAAGATCGCTCAGCGTATACGGTCTTTATGCAGATGCGCCGTGCCAGCAGCAATAAAAACCTATTTACTGCGCAGCGTGATTACTTCACATGGCTATTCGACAATGACCCGCTCGCCTTTTGTATTTTGGACCCGATTATTCAGGTGCATGAGCAAAGTGTTAGCTTTGAGGTATTTAGCCGTGATGAAGGTTGCTATGCTCAATTGACATTGACCAATGAGATTTTTGAGCAAAGTGCTAAACCTACCCTTGGTACCACAAGTATTGATTACAGTGCGGCGTTGTTTAACGGTATTGAGAAAGTTCGCGATCATCAACAAACGATATTAGACATTGGTCATGAAGCGGTCGGCTTACAATTACTCGAAACCATGCCAGAGACAGCTGAAGCAGATACTGATAGTACAGTGGCCACGCCCACCGTAAAAAAACAGATCATAGAAAAGCGCATCAATGTGCCCAAAAGCTGGATCAGAGCACTGCTACAAGTACAGTCTGCAGGTCAATTGCCACAAGACACCATTCATCTTGATCCAATCGCATTGTATAACGTGCTATTTGAGCTGCGTATGCATGCTGACATCAAAGGCAAGCGCCGAGGATTGTTGATTGAGCTTAGACCTCAGCAGCTGCCAGTGATTATATTAGAACCTTTTGACATCACTGTCACCAGCCAAGTTAGCCAACAGCAAAAGCCCTATCAAGGTCAACAAGCAAAGCTCATTCGCTTATGGGGTCGCCGTCGTCTCAGCCTATTAAAACGCCTGTTGCCACATACTGACAGCGTTTCGGTATCTCTATTGGGTCAAGGCATGCCAAGCTATTGGACACTAAAAGGTAAAGGCTTTCATTTCACCTTTGCCATGACAGGCTTTAGCCAAGCCAATTGGTCACAGTCGTTAAACTTTGACTTGTTACTACCCAAGCGCCCACAGCAAAACACACTTAGTGCGAATAGCGAGCAAGTAAGTGAACAAATAGCAGAAAGTACTGATAGTGGGTTAGTAAAGGTCGTTGATATTCTTACTCGCTGCCCAAGTACGGTAGACGCATTAACCCAGCAGCTAACAATGCAAGAGTCAGAATTAAAATCAGCGCCTATCACGCAAGCACAAGTGCGACAGTGGCTGCTAGCAGGAACGCAGCAAGGCTTGATTCGTTATGATATTGCGAAAGGGAGCTATTACTATCGACCATTGACGCAGACACCGCTTGATATGGCGCAGTTCGCTTACCACAATGAAGCAGAAAAACAGGCCTTTGATTTGATTGGCCGTGCGGATGCCGTGCAGAAGTTCTCTGTCGAGACTGTCGCTACCAAAGGCGTGAGCATTAGTGCTGATATCTATGTTGAAGAGGATCGACGTACTTACCACAGTCAGCTACAACTGGGCGATGAAGTACTGGTCAGCCGAGCAGAATGTAGCTGTCCGCAGTACTTACAACACCGACTCACACAAGGTGTATGTGCACATCTCATAGCATTAAGGCTCAGTTATAATAATTACGACAGTACCACTGCCAAAAATGACAGCTGGCATGACACTCGCATATTGAGTCAGCGTGTGCCTGTTCGTCACTCTATTCGCCATTCCACTAAAGCTGCCACTCAGTATAAAAACGAGGCTATCACAGCACCTTCAGATTTGGTGATGGACTTATCTGCATTGGCGCAGCCCTCAGAACCATCATTAGATAATAAGACGGACAATATCAAAGACAAAGCGATTGCCGCAACAGATGAGACCTGCATTACTTATATCTATCTGACTATCGCACATAAAAAAATAACGATTGAGCAGACCACGGGTGATGACAGTACGCATCAGCACTTCGTGTTTAACCAACCTGCTCAAGCCAAAGCGGCTTATTTACAACATATTGCCAGATTTGAAGCCAAAGGCTTTATCGAAAACCAAGGGGTGTAAGGTATGACGACGCAGACAGAGCAGCAGAATGATTATATAACCCCTGTGCCTAATGCCACGCCCTTTGAGCGACAGTGGCAGCAACTATGGCAAGACATTGAGCTGGCAGGCGGACGCTATCAATACGTTCAGCAGCAGCTGGTGAAGAACGGCTTTATGGTAGATCGCCAACCTGTCGATAATATGAGCCCAAAAGAACGGGATCGCTATAAAAAAGCCTTGAAAAAAGAGGCAGC
Source organism: Psychrobacter sp. TPE 89C (assembly GCF_055522395.1). Taxonomy (NCBI): domain Bacteria; kingdom Pseudomonadati; phylum Pseudomonadota; class Gammaproteobacteria; order Moraxellales; family Moraxellaceae; genus Psychrobacter; species Psychrobacter sp. TPE 89C. The sequence continues at coordinate 19,897 of NZ_JBVFXW010000006.1, read as the reverse complement.
AGAAGAAAGAATCCTTAAAAAATCAGCGTGGCAAGCCTATAAAGCTCACCATATTGTTCATCTTGGTCACCAAGTCTACTGGTCAGATGACACCAGTGCCGATAAATGGGATATCAAAGACGCGTCCAATCGCCTTATTGAAAATAAATTGCCACTACTCAACAAGCATACTGAGCTAGCAGACGCAGTTAACCTAACTGTTCCCCAGTTGAAAGGACTCTGCTATCAAAGGGACGTCGCAACCAATCTGGCCTATTCGCATTTCACTATTGCCAAACGCAATGGCACAGCACGTCAAATTTGGTCACCCATACCGCGTTTGAAGTTTGTACAGCGCTGGATTTTGCATCAAGTCTTAAACAACTTAACGACGCATGATGCCGCACATGGTTTTGTTCGTGGCAAATCTATCGTGACCAATGCAGCCGTACACAGCAATAGTGAGCTGCTTATTAAGCTTGATGTCAAAGACTTCTTCCCTAGTGTCAGCTGGCGCCGCGTCAAAGGCGTGTTCCGTCATGCAGGTTATCAAGAACAAATATCCACGCTACTAGCGCTATTGTGCACCGAAGCACCCAGGCAAATCATCAAACAAGATGGCGTTACCTACTATGTGGCGTTGGGTGATAGAGCTTTGCCACAAGGTGCACCTACTAGCCCTGCACTATCCAATATCGTCTGCTTAAATTTAGATCGACGCTTAACGGGACTAGCTGACAAAATTGGCTTGCGCTATAGCCGCTATGCTGATGATTTAACGTTTAGTTTGGCGGTATCCAGTCAGAAATTCACCTCTGCAAAGAGCGATTCAGACACTAAGCACAACCAATTGATTGGTCAACTCTTAGGATCAGTGAATAAAATCTTACGAGAAGAAGGGTTTGCGCTGAATAACGACAAGACACGTGTGATTCGTACAGGAAATCAGCATAACGTTACTGGCATGGTGGTCAATGGACAAGGCGTACCTAGGGTATCTCGTCAAATCAAAAAAATGTTACGCGCGGCCGTTCATAACCTAGAGTCAGGCGGCACATTACGCTCTGATGAGACTTTAAATACGCTGTCAGGATATGCCGCTTGGATCGCTTCGGCAGAGCCAGAGCTAGGACACAGTTATCTAGATAGAGTTGAACGTTTACAAGTGCAGCAAGAGACACCTGCATAGATATTTATTTATATTTATAAAAAAATGAGTATTAGAAAAATTCTATTTCTAATACTCATTTTTACATCAGTAACGTGTACTGATGTAAAGACACTGATATAAATATAGCACCATTACACCAATAAAAACGGTGCAGTACGGCTGTCTTTTGACTGAGCAACGTCATGTGGTGTACCTTGAGCAACAATCACTCCGCCCGCATCTCCAGCCTCTGGCCCGATATCAATAATCCAGTCGCTGTTGCTCGCCACTTGCATATCGTGTTCAACCATGATGACGGTATTGCCCGCATCGACGAGACCATTTAACTGTGTCATTAGCATGGATACATCAGCAGGATGTAGACCTGTGGTTGGTTCATCTAAGATGTATAGCGTGTCACCTCGTTGCACACGCTGCAGCTCGGTGGCAAGCTTAATCCGCTGCGCTTCGCCGCCTGATAATTCGGTGGCAGGCTGACCCAAACGTAAGTAACCAAGTCCAACTTGTAGCAATGCCTCTAATGCACGAAAAATAGGCGCTTCATCAGCAAAAAACTCATGAGCTGCTTCAACTGTTAAATTCAAAACTTCAGCGATGTTTTTGTCTCGATAAGTGATTGCTAGCGTTTCCTCGTCATAGCGTTGCCCATGACATACCTGACAAGGCGCATAGACACTTGGCAAAAACAACAGCTCAACACTGACAAACCCTAAGCCTTCGCAATTTGAGCAGCGACCTTTTGTGGTGTTAAATGAAAACCTGCCAGCATCATAGCCATGAGATTTTGCTTGCTTGGTCGCTGCAAAAATCTTACGCACATCGTCAAACAAACCCGTATAGGTTGCCAAATTAGAGCGCGGTGTACGCCCAATCGCTTTTTGATTGATATTAATAAGACGGCGGACGTACTCCATGCCAGCGACGATTTCACCACCAGTTACTGACTCAAGCTCTTGCTCAAGTAAGTCTGCCTCACCGACAGGCGCTTCTGTGACTGTCTTTTGACCCAATGCTTCATTGATAAGCTCTACCAATGCTTGACTGACGAGACTTGATTTGCCTGAGCCTGATACCCCTGTGACGCTGGTCATCACCCCAAGCGGAAACTCAACGTCTAATCCTGTGATGTTATTTCGCTCAATGTTGGCAAGCTTAAGCCAGGCTGGTGGCTGCCTTGTACTAGTTTTAGACTGAGCGTTAGATGTAGCATTGGCAAAGAGATATTGACCAGTATGCGACTGCGCAACCTCACGAAGACCATCTACAGGCCCACTATAGACAATCTCGCCGCCATGCGTACCTGCCTTTGGCCCGACATCGACTATCCAATCAGCATGTCTAATGACACTAACGTCGTGCTCAACGACAAACACAGAATTACCAGCTGCAATCAGCTCATCCAACGCACCTAGTAATGCTTGAGTATCAGCGGGATGCAGACCTGCCGATGGCTCATCAAGGACATATACCACGCCAAACAACTGCGAGCGAATTTGAGTGGCTAATCTTAACCGCTGTAGCTCACCAGGAGAGAGTGTCGGTGTGGTACGCTCAAGCGAGAGATAGCCTAACCCTAACCTTGTCAGCGCTTCAACACGAGAGAGAATGTCACTGGCGATACGCTGAGCAACGATAGCTTTTTCGCGGTTTGATGTGTTATCGGCTACCTTGGTACGAGCAGTTTTTTCCAGTTTTTGTGCCATTTCAGTCAGTGTGAGCTGTGATAACTCACCGATATCGAGTCCTGCAAACTTAACCGAAAGCGATTCTTTCTTTAATTTTTTGCCGTGACATTCTGGGCACTCAGATATTTGCATAAATTGCGAGACACGTTTTTTGGTACGCGGGCTTTGGGTCGTGGCAAAAGAGTGCAAAATAAAATTTTTGGCACTGGTGAAAGTGCCCATGTAGTTTGGCTTTTCGTCTTTCTCAATCGCATCGCGCGTTTGTTCGATGTTGTATTCAGGATAGACAGGCACTGTTGGCGTATCATCCGTAAACAAAATCCAGTCGCGTGTTTTTTTCGGTAATGTACGCCATGGTTTATCAATATCATAGCCTAATGTAGTCAATATACGGCTAAGGTTTTGACCTTGCCACGCTGGCGGCCATGCTGCAATCGCACGCTCACGGATGGTCTTAGTATTGTCTGGGACCAGCAACTCTTCAGTGACCTCAAATACTCGGCCGATACCTGAACAAATCGGGCAAGCACCATCTGGCGTATTGGGAGAGAACGCATCGGCATATAGTATTCCTTGATCTGCCGGATACTCTCCTGCGCGTGAGTACAACATGCGTAGACCATTGGATATCGTCGTCACGCTACCCACAGACGAGCGCACTGAAGGCGTACCTCTTTTTTGCTGTAAGGCTACTGCTGGCGGCAGACCCTCTATGGAATCAACGTCTGGCTCTTCAACCTGATCGATCAGCCGTCTCGCATAAGGCGATACAGAGTCAAGATAGCGGCGTTGTGACTCGGCAAACAACGTACCAAATGCCAATGACGACTTCCCTGAGCCTGATATACCGGTAAAGACCACCAAAGCATTGCGAGGTAAATCAACATCAACGTTCTTTAAGTTATGTACACGCGCGCCTCTGACCTGAATATTATCTTGGTCAGAGTTATAGAGAGCGTTCTTTACTGTGCTTGTTATACTTGTTTTTTCTTCTAATTTTTTTGGGTTTGCCATAGTGCTACTGTTCCTATTAAGTCGTTGTTTATTCCTGACATGCCTATTTGTCTTTATTCAATTAGCAGAAAGGTTAACACGTACTCATACAAGGCTATGGCTAGGCTTACGTATCGATAGCATAGATAGACAAAACGATAACTCAAGTCACCCAATCATTAATAATAGAAAACCCACATAAATGCGGGTTTTGTTTAGCAAAAAACACTATTAATAGAATGACAGCTTAGACATTAAGACACCACCAAGCGCATCAATTGGGTGCTGATATAACCGCCAAACGTCCCTACTGCGTAACCTAAAATACCCAAAAACACCCCAACTGGAGCCAGTGACGGATGAAACGCAGTTGCCACAATTGGTGCAGAAGAAGCACCGCCAGTATTGGCATTGGAGCCAACCGCCAAAAAGAAGAACGGTGCTCGAATGAGTCTAGCGACAGCAAAAATAATCACGACGTGAATACTCATCCATAACAGACCGATTAGTAATAGTCGCCATTGCGAGACGATACCGGCCAGATTAATTTGCATACCGATCGCGGCGATTAATACAAAGATAAATACGGTGCCGATTTTTGATGCACCCACATGGTCAAGTCGACGAATCTTAGTAAACGAAAAAATGACGCCTATTAAGGTGATAATCACCACCATCCAAAAAAATGAGCTAGCAAAGCTATACTGGACTGCCCATTTGTATGGGGCAAAAAATCCTGCAATTTGACCTCCGACGAAATGCGCTACTCCTACCATGGCAAAGCACAAACCAAACATCACCATCAAATCATTTAAGGTTGCTGGTCGCTCATTGTCACGCTCATAATTTTCAACAGCTTTAACCACTTTATCAATACTGCTGGTATCCGCCCGCAAAAACCGATCTATTTTCTCACTATGCTTGGCCATGACCAAGATAGCCAATAACCATAATGAAGCATTGGTGGTATCGACCAAAATCATCATGCCAAATAAATCATCACTAACCCCAAACAGCTCTTTCATCGCGGCTTGATTGGCCGCCCCGCCGATCCAACTACCCGCCACCGCTGAAAATCCGCGCCATAGCGTGTCATCTGTGAACATGCCAGGCGATATCCATTTAGCGACGCCCAGACTAATAGGACCACTAATGATAATGGCGATACTGGCCGCGAAAAACATCGCAATCGCTTTCCAACCCAAGCCCAATATTTTGGGCACGTCCATCGATAAAGTCATCAGTAGTAAACTTGCTGGCAGCAGATAAGTCGCTGTAAATCCGTAAATCTGTGAGCCAATACCATCAGCGAAGACGCCTAAGCTATTCAGCGTCGCAGGTATAAAGCAACACAGCACAATACCTGGCAAGATTGCATAAAACCGTCGCCAAAACCTACCAGGTAGACTTTGTGTATAAAACACCAAGCCGATAATGGCCATAATGATGCCAAAGGCTAATGGCAAGCTATCAATGGCTAAATGAGAAAAGTCGGGCATCCAATGGCTCCAGTGCGCACGATAAAAGCTTGTCAGTATAGAGAAGGCAAAAAAAACGTGCAAGCCACTATCGAATACAAAGCTAATTTTTACTCTGTTAGCTAAGTTAATCCTATTAATTATGCTCGAAGAATATTAAAACGGACAAAAACAAAGTCAGCAGACACAAAAAAGCCAGATAACAAGTATCTGGCTCTTCAATGCTAGGTTATACGGTTAAATTAAGTGATTTTATTCAAATCGTTATTAACCGTTAACGATAGCGTTATTACGAGTTGTTACCACGGTTGCCGCCGTTTGGACGACCTTGGCCACGGCTGTCAGAACGACCAGCTGGACGACCTTGGCTGCCGCTTGGACGACCACGACCCGTTGCAGCACGCTCACCACGTGGAACGCCAGTGCTATCACCGCGGCTAGGGCCACCAGTGCGCTTACCTTGATAAGGCTTGCCACCTGAACGCTCATTTGGTTTGCCTGACGTGTCACGTGGCTTACCTTGATAACCGCTGTCATTGCTAGCGCGTTGACCAGTTGATGAGCTGTCGCTTGAACGACCACGAGCATTAGCAGGATTACCTTGATAGCCACCGCTTGAACGACCACGGCCTTGACCATTACCACCACCGTTAGAGCGACCACGACCACGGCCACGACCATTACCTTTGTTTTCGCTAGGTACGTAAGTTTTCTTAGGCTCCATGCCTTCGATGATACATACTTCCATTTTGCGATCTAAATAACGGTTGATGGCGTTAAGCTGTGGACGATCATCCATGCTACACAAGCTGATAGCGATACCAGTACGACCAGCACGGCCACAACGACCGATACGATGGACATAATCTTCAGTTTGGCGTGGCAAGTCATAGTTGATTACGTGCGAGATTGCTGGGATGTCTAGACCACGAGCAGCAACGTCAGTCGCTACTAGGATTTTAACTTTACCATTACGCAAGTCTTGAACGATACGGTTACGCTTGCTTTGTGGCAAGTCACCATGTAGGAAGCTTGCCTTATGACCAGCTTCTTGTAACTGTTTTGCTAGTTTTTCAGTGCTACGTTTGGTAGCAGCAAAGATAATGATCTGTTCCATATCTTGCTGGCAAACGATTTTGTCAAGTAAACGGTTTTTGTGATCGAAATCATCACAGTAGTATACTTTTTCTTCGATGTGTGCAGATTCTACTTTGATTGATACACGCTCAGGGTTCTTAGTGAAGCTGGCAGCGATTTTACCTACTGGGCCATCCCAAGTGGCTGAACACATGATAGTTTGACGATCAGTAGGAGCAGCGCGCAAGATGTCACTGATGTCATCAGCAAAACCCATGTCTAGCATGCGGTCAGCTTCATCAAGTACCAATACTTCTAGGCTTGATAGATCAACACGACCAGCATTGATATGGTCAAGTAAACGACCAGGAGTTGCAACGATAACTTGAACGCCTTTTTTCAAAGCAGTGATCTGACCATTGTACGGTGCGCCGCCAACTAGTGGTACACAGAACAGACCGCGCATATCTTTAGAATATGTACGAACGCTGTCATGTACTTGCTGAGCAAGTTCACGCGTTGGCGTTAGGATAAGTGCTTTGGTTAATTTGTCAAAGCTAGTAGCGCGGCTTAAACGATCAAGTACTGGGATAACGAAAGCGGCAGTTTTACCACTACCCGTTTGCGCTGACAATAGAAGGTCACGACCTGCTAGAGCAAAAGGAATAGCTTGTGCTTGGATAGGCGTTGGGTTGGTGTAACCACTGCGATCAAGTGCAGTTAGAATAGGCTTAGCGATGCCAAGATCAGTAAAAGTAACTTGGTTTTCGTCAACAGCGTCAGTAGTAGCCGCTTGAGTGTCAGTGTTTGGGGTGTCTGTGCTTTCGATGATACCGTTTTCAGCGGCGATTGCAGATAAGATGTCAGTCATAGTAATCCTTGGTAAGTATAAGCTGCTGTAAATTCAGCAAACTTGATGCATACCACTGATAACCGTTCACCACGCTGCCTTTATTAAAGAATTACCGGACCACTGTAGGAGTGTCGATAATCAGAAACCCAGCCAATAGAGCTGTCGTTTCTACAATAAATGCGTTCGTGCTGTCTGACGTATTTTGGTGGTAGTGCCGAGTGTCTTATCCTTGCTTGATATACGCGCATTATCGATGCTTTGTCTAAAGCAGATAAAGGCAAACAGCAACCAATCTAATCCATACTCATGGAACAGTAGATAAGATATGAGTCAAAAATAACGGATATTTTAAAAGGTTATTTAAGTACACAAAATCATCGGCAACAATTACTTATGGTCATCCTAGACCCAAAATCGCAGGCGATGTTATCAATCTCATAATTCACGAAAGCTATAAGCTAACGTGGCGACGTAGTATATCATAATAAAAGTACAACTGTACCTATTTTTTCACATAATTATTAAATAAGACTTAGCCAATAACAGCTCGATGTTTAAATATCGATATGATTCAGCAGGTTATCGTTTATATTCAATACTATTTACTTGTTTTAACTTCTGTCACGTAGGTCGGTAGCTGCCACGCCCCACCTGCTTCAATCATGCGGCACAGCCCAGTACTGCTCTGATGGCTTTTTTCAAACGATTTTCCCGTCCATATCCAATCAGTCTTAGTTAAGCAGTCACCGATACCACGACCTTTTTGTACTGAAGTGACTATACCTTTATCGTAGTCAGTCGCGTTGGTCGTTACCAGTGTTGGATTGTAAGGTTTGGTGTCATTGATGACCCAGGCACCCGCCCCTGTATTATAAGCACTCGTCCAACAGTCATGCTGTGCTATTAATTTCGAGCTGTTCAAGCGACTAACACGCCATGGTGATTTATCTGACAAGTTTGGGCAGTCATCATCGACATCTTTGATAGTGCCTTTCATGAGTGCGGCCAATTGCGACGACTTCATGACAAACTTTTTCTTATCATTCACGGCGGCATTTGGTTTAGGCGCGACAAAACGTAATGTGGGTGCCGCTTTAGGTGCTAACACACCACTATTAGGTTTAACCGCACTAGCATGATCAATAAAAGCGCTCGATGTCCCTACTCGCCCCTGTGCTTCGTCCGCTTTGAGCATAACGGCACTAGCGCCTTTATCAGATAACTGCCAACGTGAATTGCGCAGTACCAGTTCGATATTGCTTGATTTGGTCAGCGCCTCTAACAGTGCGGTCACTTGTGTTTTAGTCAATTCGGCACTGCCTGCTGTGGCCGAAAACGGCTGAGTTTCACCGTAGTCTTTGTCATTAATAAACAATGATATACGGTGACGGTTACCCAGTTTCATCAAGGCTTTAGATGAGCTTTCTTTGGCACCGCCAATTTTTACTTTGCCATCCACGCTCGCATTCGCACCTGCACGGCGTGTGAGTAATACAGATATAGGGAATTCGCTATTGTTTTCTGCTTGATAGCCTGCCAGCCGGCACGTACGGGTGTTATCACAAGCAACTTGCCAATCTTGGCTGGTCAGCTCAACGCCAGAATGTGCCATACTTGCTGTGCTAAATAAGGTGGTGCTGATAGCAGCAAATAAAGATAATCGTATTTTATTTTTTATCATTAATAAGGGTGTCTTTTTTGTTTTTTTAGAATTAAGTCTTAGACGAGTGGTATCTTTAGGCTGTAAGTATGGAGAGACGTCTATATGTCGATGGTCCTGCGCGGCCTTGACCTGAGAATAGCAAACAGCAAAGCGATCAGTGCTTGTCTGTAGTGATATACCCATCAGCTTACGGTTGTCATCATTCATAGTCATTACTCATCAATAGAAGCAGTACAAGTACTTACCCATCAAGGCAGTGTCTGCTATCTTAACGTATCAATGTTTCTATCTGTTATACTAATGTACTATTATGTAAACGGGCAAGTACATGATTATTTTAATATAACCATATATAGATACAGAATAACTATGAACTTGATGACTATAAACGTCTATAAAATAAGGCTGATAAGCAATCCGCTTATCAGCCTTATTATTACGCTGTGTACTGCTCAGCTATGGTCTAAGAACGCTAAAATAGTATAAGGCAGCCGACTGTAAATTGTACATGTAGGAAGGCTAACGCCGTAGCAGTTTAGTCGTTCTCTAATTATAGCTAACCCATTGATTGTAATGGCAACTCTACAGCACGCTTAATCGCTGGTCGCTCAGCAATAGCCTCTGCCCAACGTTTTACGTGAGTATAATCATCTACTTGTAAAAACTCTGCTGCATCGTAAAGCTTACCCAGCACTAGCTGACCATACCATGACCAAATGAGCATATCCGCGATATTGTAATCCGTCTCATCATTACCACACATGTACTTGTTGTCTTTTAGATGGATATTAAGTACATCAAGCTGACGTTTGGCTTCCATCGTATAGCGGTTGATTGGGTACTCTAATGGTTCGGGTGCATAAGCATAGAAATGTCCAAAGCCGCCGCCGAGAAACGGCGCACTACCCATCTGCCACATCACCCAAGACAGACAGTCGGCACGCGCTTTGCTAGCCGATAAAGGGATAAATTTGCCAAACTTTTCTGCTAAGTACATTAAGATGGCGCCAGACTCAAAGATCGCAATAGGCTCACCGTCGTTTCTGTTAGAATGATCGACCAAAGCTGGGATTTTTGAGTTGGGGTTTATTGTCACAAAGCCAGAGCCAAATTGCTCGCCCTCAGAAATGTCAACTTTATACGCATCGTACTCAGCGCCTTTGACACCAATTTCGGCCAGCTCTTCTAGTAGCATGTTTACCTTGACGCCATTCGGTGTATTCAGCGAATACAATTGTAGTGGCGCATTACCTACTGGTAGCTCTTTATTAAAACGTGCGCCAGCTGTCGGGCTATTGATGTTGGCGAACTTACCACCGCTTTCTTTATCTTGCGTCCAAATTTTTGGTGGTACATATTTATTATTATCCTGACTCATAATTTATCCTCAGTTTATTTTTATAAATGTAGGGAGTGCTTACTATAACGACAACCACTCCCTACATTAAAGTCCTCTCTTGTAATCAATGTAATTGCGGTTAGGTTTTTTATTTTTCCGCTTTGACAGCGCACCGTTACCTTGAGTCACTTTTATTATAACGCTCTAGTCGTTAATATACTTTTTGCTTGTTTTATAATCAGATATCCAATGAGATTTACATGGTAACGCTAACCCCAACGCAAGATAAATACTTACCCTATGTGCTAGCGGTAGCGCTGTTCATGCAGATTTTAGACGCCACTATTTTAAACACGTCCTTACCGCAAATGGCACAGGCGTTGGGTGAGTCGCCACTGAAGATGCAATGGGCAGTGATCAGTTATGCCTTGACCTTGGCTATCTTCATTCCTATCAGTGGTTTTTTAGCAGATAAATATGGCACACGTCGGGTATTTCTATCGGCCATCATCATTTTTTGTATTGGCTCTTTACTCTGCGCTGCCTCACCTACGCTAGATTTTTTGATTGGCTCACGCATTGTTCAAGGTATTGGTGGCGCGATGATGACGCCTGTGGCTCGTTTGATATTGGTTAAGTCTTATCCTCGCAACAAGCTCTTGACGGTGATGAACTTTGCGGTGATACCGGCATTGGTCGCGCCGTTAGTTGGTCCAGTATTGGGTGGTTATATCGTACAATATGCCAGCTGGCACTGGATATTTTTGATTAATATTCCGATGGGTATCGTCGGTTTTATTATGGGCAAAAAACTCGTGCCTGCATTATTTGAAGATACCAAGCGTCTTGATTGGACAGGGTTTTTATTGTTTGCGGCAGCCGCTTGTGGATTTACGCTGGCAGTAGAGTTCGGCTCACAGGCAGGGCGAGAGCTTTATGGATTGTTCTGTGGTTTAGGTGCTGGCCTACTGATAGGGGCTTATATCTGGCATGCCAAAAAGCGGGAGGCGCCGCTGTTTCCTTTGAGCCTCTTTGACATCCGTACCTTCCGCATTGGTATTACGGGTAACTTATTCACGCGACTCGGTATCAGTGCGGTTCCGTTCCTACTACCGTTACTATTACAGGTGGTGTTTGAGTACTCACCTTCACAGGCGGGCTGGTTACTGGCTCCTATCGCTGTAGGTGCCATCGGAATCAAGCCATGGGTAAGTAAAATAATTCAGCGTTACAGCTATCGCACTGTTTTGGTTTACAACACCTTTTTTATGGGTTCGCTTATCATCGTATTGGCACAGTTCAATGACGCATCACAATGGCTGTGGTTCATACCCATCTTGACTGTCATGGGTGCTTGTAATTCTATGCAGTTCAGCGCGATGAATACCATTACTATTGGCGACCTTCATGGCACGCAGACCAGTAGTGGCAACAGCCTAATGGCGGTCAATCAGCAGCTGGCAATTAGCTTCGGTATTGCTTTTGGTGCAGCAGTACTTAATTTGCTGCGTGATAGGTTCGAGCTAGATACCTTGGCTGCATTCCAAACCACCTATTGGATACTTGGTATTTTAACCATTCTCTCAGGATTGTACTTTTTACGCCTAAAGCCTGAAGATGGTCGCGGTCTATATTAAAGTGTGCCGGATAGAGTCTGTCAAATTTCAGACATAAAAATGCCAGCATATGTTTTGGTTTATGACCAATCATAGGCTGGCAAGTTTAGAAAATATGATCTATTTATCTATCATATCATCTTACGGCGCGTCGTCATCACTCATTTGTGATTGGATGTATCGTTCCACCCCAACACTCTTAATCAAATCTTCTTGCGTGTCTAACCAGTCTTCATACTCTTCGTTGCCATCTTTTAAGATAACCAATAGCTGGCGAGATACATAGTCAGATTTTGTCTCACATAACGTGATGGCGTCCGTGATAATTGCAAATTTTTGTTTTTCTAAACGCAAATTACAGTCAATCATTTCAGGCACATCTTCAGCGATGAACATTTTGCCATAGTCTTGCAAATTCGGTAAACCGCCTAGCAATAAAATCCGTGCAATCAGATCATCAGACCATTTCATTTCGGCAATAGACTGCTTATAAAAGCTTTCATTAAGGGCTTCTAATCCCCAATGACGCGCAATACGAGCATGCAAGAAGTACTGATTAATAGCAATCAGCGACTGTCCAAGTACTTTGTTTAAGGCGCGAATGACCTCTTTATCCCCTTTCATTATCTCTCTCCCTATTCATTTATTATTTAAGCTAAACATTATTCATCTAATTATCTAGGACACGCCCTAGCATAATGTTAGATGAGATTAGGAGTGACTTCAGCCATTTGGCTTTGTAGATAATTGGGCAGGCCAATCATATCAATTAGACGCAGTTGTTGCTCAAGCCAATGAGCATGGTCTTCTTCAGTGTCTTTTAGTTGTTCGACCAGCATCTCACGTGTGACATAGTCATGCTCTGCTTCACAGAGTGCAATGCCATCCTTTAAGTGCTGCTGTACTTGATACTCTAGATTAAGGTCAAGCTGAAGCATTTCGGGAACAGTCGCGCCGATATTGATCGCGTCAACCGTCATTTTAGGCGTGCCACTTAACATTAAGATACGGCGAATGATGGCTTGGGCATGCAATGTTTCATCGGCCATCTCATGATGGATACGATCATACAACTTGCCATAATGCCACTCAGCATACATTTCTGAATGAATAAAATACTGATCACGAGCGGCAAGCTCACCACCTAATAAGAAATTCAAATAATCAATGACTTTTGGGCTACCTATCATAACTTATACTCCCCTATTTATACTTTACCACTCACAATGCATTCATAATTACCCATACAAGGATAGTGTTATTAGCAAACTGAGTAGTAGATATCAAAACCAACAAAATGCCTTACAGCGTCAGACATATATAGTAGCATAACGGCTCTGATATCGCTTGTAACGTTAGGAACTAAGAATAAGATGCTAATTGAGAACAATAATTAGCTAGCGTTAATTCTGATTATTAGAGGTGCTTAAAATAGGTGTATTAGCGAAGTTATACGGACGCTTGCAACTTACCCTTTATATATAATAGTTAAAGCGTAAGTGAAGTCTGTTAGATATTTTGTGTGATGCTAAAGCGTATTGTTGATTTTAATATTAAAAGTTGATGCTGCTTAAACGGCGTAAGCTAAGACATCAAGTTTCGCATGGTGCTCTTCTAAGTAATCATTGACCATAGGTTCGCAGCAGCCACAGCAAGTCGCTACATCAAGCGTGTCTTTTAAACCATCAAGCGTATCAATGCCTGAGGCAATAGCTGCTTTAATTTGCTTTTCTTTTACGTCATTGCAGATGCATACGTACATGAACTGGCTCCTATGAATATTACTATTCAATAACTACTGATTAATCATATTTATTACTTGACCTATAATAACGATAACTATTATCATTTTCAATAGTATTTGATATATTTTAATGACAACGAAGTTTTTTTAGAGGAAAGGTATAACTTGGCAAGAATGTTGCATGAATTAATCTATGTAAGCGAATATAAATATTTATGTTATGATATAGATGAATGGTAGTAAATTTACGATAAACTGTAATTTGGCTTATTTTTTAATCGATTTTGTAGATAACTACTGCTATATTGACCATCTATCAACAATAACCCCATAGGGATTATTTTATGTCTGATAATAATTTTACGATACGACCAATTGAATTATTTAAAGTTCTATCCGATCCAACGCGTTTAAAAATATTTCAAATTCTTTTTAATAAACAGTCACGTTGCGTGGGAGAGCTAGTAGAAATATTAGATCAACCTCAACCAACGATATCGCGTCATTTAAATCATTTGAAAAAATTAGGTATTTTGAACTGTGTACGTGATGGTACATGGATGTGGTATGAAGTTGCCGATGATTTACCAGCATGGTGCCAAGAGGTTCTAGAGATTACTTATAAGCAAATATCTGCCAATGATGTTGCACTACCAAAAGTAGGCTAAATGTGATTGGTATTAAGAAAATCCGAGGCATCGTTTGACGCAAAAAAGACCTATTTATCATAGGTCTTTTTTATGTCTGCTAACAATGTGACTATGAGAATGTGGCTGTAATGACATAACTCTAGTAATGTGTCTTTAGTAACGTGGCTTTAGCAATATGGCTATGCCATATTCAATTATGTCAGATCTAAAAACTCACTGATAAAGGCACTGGCTGGCTGGTGTATCAGCTCTTCTGATGTTCCTACCTGCTCCACTCGCCCTTGGTTCATGACAACAATCTCATCAGATACTGCACGGGCTTCTTCTTGATCATGTGTGACCATGATACTGGTGATACCTAGCTCATGATGAATATTTTTCAACCAAGTGCGTAGCTCTTTTCGCACCTTGGCATCCAGTGCACCAAACGGCTCATCAAGCAATAATAGTTTTGGCTTGACCGCGAGTGCTCGTGCCAGTGCGATACGCTGACGCTGACCACCTGATAGTTGATGTGGATAGGCATTGGCAATTTGTGGCAGCTGTACGAGCTCTAACAGCTCGGCCACACGCTTATTGATGTCAGCTTTGCTTGGTCGCTCATGCTTTGGTAGCAACGTCAGACCAAACGCGACATTATCAGCGATGTTTTTGTGACGAAATAAGGCATAGTGCTGAAACATGAAGCCAATATGACGTTTTTGCACAGGCGTATTGGTCACATCTAGCTCATCAAACAATATTTGCCCTGAGTCAGCATATTCAAGACCAGCGATGATACGCAATAGCGTCGTCTTACCACAGCCTGAAGGCCCTAGTAGTGTGGTCAGCTTGCCAGTAGGCACCGTGATATTGATGTTATCTAAGGCGGTAAAATTACCGAATTTTTTATTAACGCTGCGAATCTCGATGCTCATAATAGTATCTCTTATTATATCTTTTGTCGTATCGTGACTTATTTATCACTGCTATTTTTAGTCGTAACAACCGTAGCATTGGCACTCACTGATAGCTCAGGTATATTGGCCAGTCGCTCAGATTTAGCAAACTTACGCTCTTGTAGCTTCGTCATGATTTGCTGAATGAGTAGCGTCACGAGAGCCAGCGCAGCAAGCAAGCTAGATAAAGCGAAAGCGGCAGTAAAGTTATAATCGTTATAAGCAATCTCGACTAATAGCGGCATGGTATTGGTCTCACCGCGAATGTGACCTGATACCACACTGACAGCACCAAACTCACCCATCGCCCGCGCATTGGTCAAAATCAAACCATACAGCAGTGCCCATTTGATATTTGGCAACGTCACATGCCAAAAAGTCTGCCAACCAGTCGCGCCCAACGTCAATGCTGCTTGCTCTTCACTGTCGCCTTGAGTCTGCATCAGCGGTATTAGCTCACGTGCGACAAAAGGGAAAGTGACAAATAACGTCGCTAAGACAATACCAGGAACGGCGTAAATCACTTGGAACCCCATGCTTTCTAGCCAGCCACCAACCGTAGAATTGAGCCCAAACAGCAATATGAACATCAAGCCTGCGACCACTGGTGACACTGAAAATGGCAAATCAAGTAACGTGGTGACCAACTGCTTACCTTTAAACTGATAGCGGGTGACCAACCATGCAATCGCGATGCCCATCACCATATTAATCGGCAAGACGATGGCAGCAGTAATTAGTGTGAGCTTAATGGCTTGCAACGCTTCAGGATCGACTAGCGATGCGATATATAGCTGCCAGCCACCTTTAAAGGCTTCATAGAACACCGCTAGCAACGGTATCACTAGCATTACAACCATGAATAGCACAGCGATACCGATAAAGGTACGGCGTATCCATGGCGTGTCTTTGGTTGCCGCGTTGCTTTGGTAGTCGTAGCTGTTAGATATTTGCATGTTAGCGAGCTCCTACACGGCGCGACAGCTTCCACTGCACAATATTAATGGTTAATAAAATCACAAATGAGATGAGTAGCATAAATAGTGCGACCGCAGAGGCGCCTTGAATGTCAAACTGCTCAAGCTTACTGATAATAATCAGTGGTAAAATCTCAGACTGCATCGGAATATTGCCCGCGATAAAAATAACTGAGCCATACTCACCCGTCGCACGGGCAAACATCATACCTGCGCCCATTAATAGTGCTGGTAGCAACTCTGGCAAGATTACTTTACGGAAGGTGGTGAAACGATTGGCACCCAATACAGCTGCCGCTTCTTCAAACTCGACCGATAGCTCAGCGAGTACTGGCTGCACAGCACGGACGATAAAGGGGAAGCTGACCACGACCAAGGCCAACCAGATACCTATCGGTGTAAAGGCCACTTGAATATCGAATTTGGCAAACCACTGCCCCATCAGACCGTTAGGCGCATACAGCGTGGCAAGCGATATACCAGTGACAGCCGTTGGCAAAGCAAATGGTAAATCAACCAAGGCATTGATCAAGGACTTGCCCCAAAACTCATAACGTACCAACACCCAAGCGACCAATGTACCAAACACCATATTGGTGAGCATCGCCAAAAAGGACATCCATAAGCTCAGCTTGATAGCAGCAGTCACTTGCGGTTGGCTGATGGTTTCCCAAAAACCCGTCCAGCCCATCTGCGTGGTCGTATAGGCCATCATGGCAAACGGCAGCACCACCAATAGCGATAAGCTAAAAACAGTAATGCCCATGCTTAGACCAAACCCTGGCAGCACATTGCGTTGACGCAAGCGTGTCAGCCAACCTTTCTTAGGAAGGGGTTTGCTGGTAGAAGATGTGGGTGCACTCATAGTGATATCCTGTTGCCCAACTGATGGTACTTATCGTAAGACCATGTTATATCGAACTTATTATTAGTATGCTTACGGTATAAAGGACATAGTGCGTACGACCATGTCCTTTATGGAATTTCTTATGAATGACTACATCACCTGGTTTATAGCAAAGTAATCACCTTTACTAAATGGCTACTCAGTGATCATTCTTGTCTTAGTCATTTGCTACTGCGGTGCATTGATGGCCAGTTGGTCAAACACGCCACCATCGCTGAAGTATGTACCCATGATGTCATCCCATGAACCAAAGGCATCATTCGGGCGGAACGTTTCAACTGGTGGTAATTTATCACCATTTTTATCAAGCACGCTTTGCACGCTAGGACGTAGATATAGATTGGCGGCTAACTGTTGAGCCGGCTCGCTCCATAAGTAATCCAAATAAGCTTTTGCTGCGTCTGTTGTGCCTTTCTTATCCGTTACTGATTTGACAATCGCCACTGGGCTTTCTGATTTGATAGAGTATTTTGGATAAACGATATCGACTTGACCAGCGCCGAAATCAGTTGCTGCAAGGTTGGCTTCGTTTTCAAAAGTAACCAAAACGTCACCGATACCACGCTGAACGAATGTAGTTGTTGCAGCACGTCCACCATTCTCATAAACTTTGACATTTTTGAGCATGTCTTTGACGTAGCCTTTAGCCTTGGTTTCATCTTGATTAAAAGCATGCAGACCATAACCATAAGCACCTAAGAATGCATAACGACCATTACCCGTGACTTTCGGGTTTGCCATCACGATCTCAAGACCGTCTTTGGTCAAATCTTCCCAATCATTAATGCCTTTTGGGTTGCCTTTACGTACCAAAAATACGATGGTGCTGGTAAAAGGTACGGCGTTGTCTGGGAACTTGCTTTCCCAATCTGATTCAACCAAGCCTTTTTTCTCAAGCAGCTCAATATCAGACCCTTGGTTCATAGTGGCAACGTCTGCTTGTAGACCGTTAGCGACAGACAGCGCCTGTTTGCTTGAGCCACCATGTGACTGTTTGATTAGGATATTACTGTTTGGGTTTTCAGCTTTGTAATGCTCAACGAATAATGGGTTGTAGTCTTTGTAAAAATCACGTGCCACATCATAAGAGACATTTAGCAACTCGATATCTTGAGTGTCTGTTGCTGCGCTACCACTTGCATCTGTCTGCTCGCTGTTGCTACAGCCGACCAGACCCAAAGTTAATGCAACACCGGCAATACTTAAGACGTTCAGTGTTTTACTTTTTTGTTGATAGCGCACAGCGTATGTCATAAATCCCTCAAAGATATCTGTTAAGTAATACAAGTATGCTAACAGCGCCATCTTATTATGTTTAATGATGAATATGCGTATGTTATTGCCAAAACGGAATAACAAGACCGTAACGTTAAACTTATCAATCAGTTGGCAAAATCCTACTAGAAGCGCCTCATTTATAGAGACTCAAAAGCACATAAGATTGACGGTATTTTCTACCTGATAGCTGGCAAGTTATGCATGATTTTATAGATTGCTTTACAGACTACTTTTTCACACTTGCCAGCTGATCGAATCGTCCACCATCGACAAAGAACGTATCCATAATCTGCGTCCAAGCACCAAAGACAGCCACTGGCTCGAAAGTCGTAATCTCAGGCAATGTGTCTCTATGAGCAGCCAGCACTTCTGCATTACTAGGGCGCATATACATCTCTGCCATGAGCTGCTGAGCAGGCACGTCCCACAGACCTTGTAAGTAAGCACTTGCGGCATCTGTTTTACCGCTCTTATCCGTAACGGCTGTGACGACCGCCACTGGATTAGCAATCACAATAGAGTAGCTTGGATAAACGATATCGACTTTTCCTTTAGCAAATTCCTTGGCAGCCAAATGTGCTTCATTTTCAGTCGTAATGAGTACATCCCCTAACCCGCGCTGGGTAAAGCTGGTCGTCGCCGCACGCGCACCATTGTCATAAGTGACCACGTTTGCCAATAACTTCTTAATAAAGTCATCGGTTTTGGTAGGCATTTCCACGCTTTCTTTGAATTGATGCAGACCGTAGCCATAAGCACCCAAAAAGGCATAACGTGCTGTACCACTGGTTTTTGGGTTTGGTATGACCACATCGATATCATTGCGTGCCAGATCTGACCAGTCTTTGATATTTTTTGGGTTACCGCTACGGACCAGTAGCACCATGGTACTGGTATAAGGCACCGCATTATTCGGGAACGCCTGCTTCCAATCAGTAGCTACTAGCCCTTTTTCTACCAACAAGTTCATATCGCTTTCTTGATTTAAGGTTGCCACATCTGCTTGCAAACCATTGGCAATAGACAGTGCTTGCTTACTTGATCCGCCATGTGACTGATTTACCTTGATCTTGCTACCTGGATGCTCTTTTTGATAACTTGCACTGAATAGAGTGTTGTAGTCTTTATAGAAATCACGTGATATATCATAAGAGACATTCAATAAGCTAATATCTTGCGAGTCTCCCGCTGTCGATGTGTCTTGCGAATTCGAGTTACAAGCTGCTATGAGCACCGTAACGGCCAGTACGCTACCCACTTTTAAGGTGATATTAGACAGTTTTGATTGTATGGCTGATTGCATGATTTTCTTCTTAATAGATGGTTGGGCGTTGGCAAAATAGTGGGCACTTTATTATTAATATTGCAGCCCGACGTATTTCGAAAATCACCCTATGGATAATAAAAGATATGCTAGCAGTTTGTGTGCTGGACTCTTAGTGACGAATTCGCTTATCGAGTGGTTAACTTGGCATAAGCAATTTTCTCGATTGCCTTTAACTGTCTGTTTTTACTTAATTTTATAAAAAACTATAAGGATATAAGTTTT
>NZ_JBVFXW010000005.1:0-103463 GCF_055522395.1 Psychrobacter sp. TPE 89C | reverse complement strand
CTACCAACTGAGCTAATCACCCGCGAACAATTGCTATGCAATTTATTCAACATCAACTGAGCTCTTAAGTTTGTCACTAAGCTCTGCTGCTGTGGGTGTGTATTATATAGATTTACAGTTGGGTGTCAAACAGTATTTTCGAGTTTTTCACATATTTTTTGCATTTTTATCGATATTTCTAGCAAGCATATGTTTTTATTGGTTTTATACTTTTATAAAAAACCAATATTTTTTGAGTTCGATACTTATTTATTGGCTAATGCTTGCTCAATATCATTTTTAATAGCTTCTGGCTTGGTCGTTGGTGCATAGCGATCGATGACTTGTCCATTACTACTAATTAAAAACTTGGTGAAATTCCATTTGATACCATCTGTCAGTACGCCACCCTTTTGCTCTTTGAGCCATTCATAGATAGGATGAGCACCTTCCCCATTCACATCGACCTTTGCCATCATTGGAAAGCTAACACCATAGTTCTTTTGACAAAACGCACCAATTTCATCATTGCTGCCTGGATCTTGGCTACCAAATTGATTACAAGGAAAACCTACAACGACTAACCCTTGCTCCTTATATTGTTGATAAAGCGCTTCTAGCCCTTCGAACTGCGGCGTAAATCCACATTTACTGGCGGTATTGACGATTAGTAGCACCTTACCTTTATAGTCAGAAAATGCTTGCGTCGTGCTATCCATCTGCTCAGCCGTAAAATCATAAATAGTACTCATCATCTATTCCTTAAATTGATTGAATTATTATTTTAGTTGTTTTTTAAGCGTTACTATATTCTTAGTAGCAACCACAACCATACTACCAATAAATGAAAAGAGTACCAACAAATAAAAAGGAAGCATCATGCTTCCTTTTTATACGTCTAAGCTTATCTAAACAGCTGACCAGTTGACAACTACTTCTCAGATTTATCCAAATCGATAGATACTGAGTTGATGCAGTAGCGCATGCCAGTCGTTTCACTAGGCCCATCAGGGAATACATGACCCAAATGCGCGCCGCAGTTACTGCAGGTCACTTCTGTGCGAGTCATACCCAACGAGTTATCGACATGCTCTTCAATAGCACTGTTATCGATTCCTTGGTCAAAACTTGGCCAACCGCAGCTAGCATCAAACTTATTACTTGAGTCAAATAAGCTGGCACCGCAGCCTTTACAACGATAAACGCCATCATCGGTCGCATCATTATAAACACCTGTGAACGGACGCTCTGTGCCTTTCTCACGCAGCACATGATATTCGTCAGCGCTTAAACGCTCTTTCCAGTCAGCTTCTGTTAACTGGCTGATTTCTTCTTTGCTAAGTTGATTATCTTGCATAATTTACCCTTAGTTAGATAGGTATTATCTAATATTTTATGTTGCTACTATTTGAGTTTTATCGTTATTGCTTTCTAAAAACGATGTGCCCTATCTATTGGTTACTGCTCCAATATTCAAGGTATATATTACAATAATATTATGTTGGTAAAGCAATTAGTAATAGGTAATCATGTGTCATTTTAGTATAAAACTGTCTCATATACTCATGAATGCAAGATTTACTTTCATTTTTCTAATAATTTCAAAGTTAACTTGCATCGCTATCATTTATGCAATAATATCTTGCATTAGTACATAAACATTACTCTTCAACTAAAGTAATCCGTTTATTACAAACCTATTGATGAACACAGGCTTAACTTATTATGGCTAGTGATAAGAATAAAAGTACACAAGCTGAGCGACTTGTACAGCTGCGCCGCGGTAAAGGTTTTACCGCGGCGCAATTGGCACAAGCGATGACGGCAGCAGGCGCGAAGGTAAGTCGTGGCGCTATCTCAAACTGGGAACGTGGCACGAACGGTATTGTCTCGTCTAAGCTGCCGACGTTAGCACGCATCTTAGGCTGTAGCGAAGGCTATCTGTTACGTGGTGAACTTCAAAACGAAGCCAGTGCGACGACAAAATCCATAAATGGTGGTTTAGGCAAGAATGACGATTCATCTGCTTCTTTACCTGTAGACATACAGCCCAACGATACAGACCAAAATCAATCGAAAACAGTCTCTACAACCTCTAGCGCTCGAAAAAACTCACAACACAATCCTAAGAGTGGTCACTCTATGAATACAATTAAAAAATCTGATAAATTACAAAATGTCTGTTACGACATTCGTGGTCCCCTACTACAGACTGCAAATAGAATGGAGGCGGAAGGCAAACGCATATTAAAACTAAATGTCGGCAACCCAGCACCCTTTGGTTTAGAAGCACCGCATGAAATTTTACGTGATGTGGCGATGAACTTAGCAGAAGCGACTGGATATTCAGACTCTCAAGGGATTTTTTCTGCGCGTAAAGCGGTATTGCAATATTATCAATCGAAAGGATTGTTATCAGCTGTTGATGTCCGTGATGTTTATTTGGGTAATGGCGTATCTGAGCTGATTGTCATGACCATGCAAGCATTGATGAATGATGGCGATGAAGTGCTCATTCCAATGCCGGATTACCCGCTATGGACAGCAGCAGCCAATCTGTCTGGTGGTACAGCCGTGCACTATCGTTGCAACGAAGAAGATAACTGGCACCCTGATATCGAAGACATCAAGTCTAAGATTACCAGCAAGACAAAGGGTATCGTGGTTATTAACCCGAATAACCCAACTGGTGCGCTTTATAGCGATGAGCTGCTATTACAAATTATCGACGTCGCTAAAGAGCACGATCTAATTATTATGGCCGATGAGATTTACGATCGTATTCTTTATGATGATACCGTACATACGCCAATGAGTACGCTGACTGACGATGTGCTAGTCCTTTCATATAATGGCTTATCAAAGTCGCACCGTATCGCTGGATTTCGTGCAGGCTGGATGATGGTCTCTGGTCGCAAGCAACACGCCACGGACTTTATCGAAGGATTAGACATGCTAGCGTCTATGCGCTTGTGTTCTAATGTTCAGGGGCAATATGCCATCCAAACAGCGATGGGTGGCCACCAAAGTATGAAAGACCTTACTTCCAAGACAGGTCGTTTGTATAAACAGCGTGAAATGGCTGTAACACGTCTCAATGCTATTAAAGGTATTTCGTGCACCATGCCTCAAGGCGCATTTTATTGTTTTCCAAAGATAGATCCTGACGTTTACCCTATCACGGATGACATGGATTTCATGATGGATTTATTAATTGAAGAAAATGTCTTAATGGTACAAGGTACGGGATTTAACTGGGACAGACCAGATCATTTTCGCTTAGTATTCCTACCCAATCTACATGAATTGGAAGATGCAATGGATCGCTTAGATCGCTTCTTTGCTAAAAAACGCCAGCAGTTTGGCACTGATTGAATCTATATTTGATACAAAAAAACGCTTATCGACATGATGCCGATAAGCGTTTTTTATGATGCTAAGGTAAGCCTGTTTGGTGAACTCTATAACATTAATCTTAAAAGATATTTACCAATATGAGATAGCTAATTGCAGACATTGACGCTGCCGCAGGAAGAGTAATAACCCATGCTAAGCCAATCGGCTTCATAAGCTTCCAATTGGTATCTCTATTGACAATACCGATACCCAGTACTGCACCTACCAAGGTATGCGTGCTTGATACAGGCAGACCCATGGTTGATGCACCCATCACGACAGCAGCAGCAGCTAACTCAGCTGAGAACCCAGAAGCTGGATGCATCTTAGCGAGATTGGTACCGACCGTCTGAATCACTTCTTTACCGATGAACCAAAGACCCACAATCAATGCCACACCAAAAGTCAACATAACCGCAGGTGGTACTGCCGCTTCGGTCGAGATGCTATTGGTACGAATAACATCCATAATGGCAGCGAAAGGACCAACCGCATTGGCAATATCGTTCGAGCCATGACTAAAAGCAAACGCTGATGCCGTAAAGACTTGCATCCAGCTAAACATAATAAAGGTGGCTTTGGTCAAGTCTTCTTTATGCTTACCACGGATACTTTTGGTATAAATATAGGTAGCTAGCCATACTAGCGCTGCAATCATTCCCATGATTAAAAAGCCTTGCAACGTCGTCATACCATTATTGACGTTCTTTAGACCTTTAAAGACAACCAGAGAGGCCATGACTGCACCGCCCATAGCCGCAATTATAGGTACCCATTGCTTCAATGCTTTTAGAGTATCGAGGTTGCTGCGTTCGTTTTCAATCTCATACAGCTCTTTGTAATAATCCGTTTCTAAATCTTCAACAACACAATCATCATCTTTATAGATTTCTTGATCGCGTAACATAGCTGACGTATAAGCCAACTGCTCAGACTCTGTCAGACCGTCCAGGTATTCTTTATGATTTTGCTTTAAGGTTTTTTTATTACCTTTTAGCGTCGCAATATAGGCTTCTGTTTTGTCATTATATTCAATGATATTTTTCTTGATCTGTCCATATAGCAGGTAGGACAAAACGCCGCCTAGTAGCGGTGATAGAACCCAAGAGATGGCGATAGTACCAATCTTACCCCAATTCACCGTTGATAACGCCATTTCAGTACCACCTAACGTGATACCTAATACAATGGAGCTACCAACCACACCACCGATAATCGCGTGTGTGGTCGAAACTGGCAAACCTTTTTTGGTGGCAAATAACAGCCAAAATGCAGCAGCAATGAGTGCTGAGAGCATGACATAAATAAACTGGTTGGGCGCGACTGAGAGGCCATCTAGATCGACAATGCCGCTTCGAATCGTATCGGTTACTTCACCACCTGCCAGCACAGCACCTGACACTTCAAATATCGCGGCGATACCCAATGCTTGCGGGATAGTCAACGTCCCTGCACCCACTGAAGTACCAAAGGAGTTGGCGACATCGTTACCACCGATATTGAATGCCATAAAGACACCAAAGGCAGTCGCCACAATAAATAGCGTCGTTTGCTGACGCATCGTGTAATCTAGACCCCACCACAAAAAGTAGCTGGTCATTGCAACCAATAAAATGCCAAAAAATAGATTTATTCTCATCGAGCCAACGGTTTTGATTGACTCTGTAGAACTGCTACTAATACCCATACGTTAATACGTCCTGCGTAAGCTGATTGAAATTATATGAGGTTGATAACATTGCGCTGCTACTCATAAGGCTTGTTGTGGCATCTTATGGCGTAGCATACATGAAACACGCAACATGCTTTTAAATGGTCTTAAACTAACTATGGCCAAGGCGAAGAACGCATCCCTCAACATGTCACAAAGCCGCAAGTTATATTGCCAAATCGTCTGATTACAGCATCTTGCGGCTTAGATATTTCATAGTGATATTTATGGTACTACTAGTAGCTATTGTAACAATTTCTGTCGTAATTATTAAGGTATCTGTATCAAATAACTAAAACGCGCTATTTGCTAAATTAAAATTGTTAGTTAGCAGACGCTGTTACGCGCTCTATTATATTAAATATGAGCGCATAATGCATGATGATATTGCGAGATTTGTAACTGCCAGTATTTGAGCGATACAACTCTATTATTTATGGCTGACTATAGTCGATTCAATTTAAAAGTGATACAAGCCAACCAAGTATAAAAGCCAGTACAAAAACAAGTACTAGCTATCATATGCTGATGATAACTGCTCAATAGCGTGATCTAGCACATCCAATCGTGCTTGGCGCTTTTCATTAGTAGCGATGACACACCAAGGGGCATTTTTGGTATCTGTGTACGCCAACATATCAGCGGCTGATTGCACATAATCAGACCATTTATCACGGTTCCGCCAATCATCATCCGTTAATTTGAATTGTTTGTGAGGTGTCTCTTGACGCTCTTCGAAACGCTTAAGCTGCTCTTTTTTGTCAATTGCCAGCCAGTACTTAATAACTATCGTGCCTGCGCTGACTAGGTCCGCTTCAAAACGATTGATCTCATCATAAGCGCGCTGCCACTCATCACGCGTTGCAAACCCTTCGATACGCTCAACCAGTACACGTCCATACCAAGTCCGGTCAAAGATGGCGACACGACTGATATGATCAGTTTGCTCGTTAGGCAACCTTGTCCAAAAGCGCCATAGATAAGGGTGTTGTAGTTCATACAGCATTGGCGCGCTAATGTTATAGACTTGATACTCACGTGGGTCGAGCGGCGCGACCAATCTCTTAATTGCCCCACCCTTGCCAGCCGCATCCATACCTTCAAAGGCAAATACCACATGCCGACCATTGCGCGCACGTAGCAATTCAGCGAAACGCGCTTGCTTCTCTGCCAATGCTTTACGGTAATCAGACTTATCTATGTTTACATCAACGACGCGCTTTAATTGCTTCGGTATTTTTACCGATTTAAACGCATTTAGATCCAAGGCTTGATTTGTCTGGTCATTAGATTCTGATTTATCGGATGAGGTTTGCTTTTTAGCCGTCTCAGTCGAGCTTGCTTTACTACTCACTAGTGCCGTTTGCATCGCATGTAGCACTTCATGACAAAAATGATCGGCCGCTTGTGACTTATCATCACCATCGATAATGACCCAGTCATCTTGCTGTCGTAGTAAGGCTGCGGCCACTTCATTGAATTTTTCGATAACGTTTTGACTATTCCAGTCAATTTGATATAAAAAATGTGGATCAGCTTCTTTGTCGTTCAGCCGTGATTGTAGGGTTTCGATATCGACATGAAACCAGCACTTTAATAGTCTGGTTTGGTTGGCAACGAGATCTTGTTCAAAGGCTTGTAGCTTGATGAGTTGCTGCTCTAGATATGCTTGCCATTTAGCGATAGGCAGCGATTTTTTAACTTTCAAGCTTTTACTTTTTGACTGCTCACTATCGCTGTCTGATGTCGCCATTCGCATAGCGTTGTAGAGCAAATCGGCGTACCAGTTCCCAAAGTAAACCATCACATCACCATGACGTGGCATCACGTGAGTATGCGCTTGCCAAATAGGCTGAGACGCCAATGGACGAGAACCTATCGTAGCCTCAACCTTAAGCAACCTAGGATCAACCCATTCTCGCAGCTGCTTAACCGCCGTGCCTTTACCTGCCTGCTCCATCCCATTGACCAACACTAATAAACCTGTTGGCTTATTGAGTGTGGGCGGCGTCTGTTGCCGCGTTGCTCTTAGAGCGTATTGAGCGGTAACCAAGGCCAGTCTTAGAGAATCTGTATCCATAGAAAACTGACTAAGGGGATTAGGCGTCAGACGCTGATCGACAACCTGCTCACTAAATTGCGCACTGACTGACTCTAGCTCGGTTGGTCTAGTCGTATTATTCTGTTTACTCATAACCAAAATCATCCTATGATTTAAAACGCATTTTTTTAATCATAGCATTCGATTAATCGAGTAAATAACGATGCTATGTAACAGTTTGACATTTGTATTCTACTTTATTTTCTTTTATTGTGAACACCATCTAGAATACATGCTTTAATAACTATTTATCAGTGTAAGACACTAAGTATAAATTATCAGTTTGATCACATTCTTTTTACTACTTTTACTTATTTGTAGGTTTACATATTATGGCCGCTTTAGCCGATTTACAACAGCATTTAACACGTTTTTGGGCGCTGCCCTATCATGAAGATTTGGCATTAGATGCCAAGCTCAAAGACGTACAATCATGGCAACAAACACGGATTAAACACACGCACAGCGACCTCTTTGAACAGCCAAAAAACCAACTGATGGCAGATTATTTTCTAACGCAGCTATACGGCGGTGATGAGTTCAAATTACTGGCCAAGCAGCTAGCACGCATTCTACCTAAAGCTCAAAAACTTGAGCGCCTAGCTAAAGAGTCTGCGTTAGAAGCAGGGAGCATGGGTATCCAAGCGGCGATTTTAGCGATTGAGCTAGACTTGCATTTGGCTCAATGGCTGGTCGCTGCAGCGTTACCAGTTAATGAAGAGAATATGCTTGCTGCGTATCGTGCTGTCGATGAAGCTGACGAGCGCCGAGTACAGATTCGTAACCTAAAAGAGGTCTGCTACCGCACTGATAAGCACTTGAACTCGTTTATGCTCAAAAAAGCCTTTGCCCTAGCTAAAGGCACTGCGTATCGCTATAACTTTCAGCCACTTTACGACTTCATTGATACAGGGTTTAAAGCCATGAAACCGCTCAAAAGTGTGAGTGATTTTATTGAGCCTTTTTGTGAGCGTGAGCTGATAATTATTGACCAAGTCCATGATACGGATAATGGCGGTAAGCCAATGACGTTTGGTGTATCATAGGATACATAATACAACTGAGTCACCGCCACCTTATATCTCTTAGAAAGACAATCATAAAAATGAATGATAGGACAACACCATGACCGATACTGCAAATAATAAAAATACGCATCTCAACCAACCAACGACAACCAACGGTCATTTACAAGATCAGCTGGTAAAAGATAGTATCGCCAACAATCAAAACATCACAGCCCAAGTCCTAGCAGCACAAACTGCTAACGTAGAGACACTGCCAACAGCCAATGTAAACACACACAGTAATAGCGTCAAAAGCAATGACTTCACGCAAGTCCAAGACTTACCAACTGGAACACCACAAGGCCAACAAACCACTATGCCAACCAATGACACCATCGATAATAGCCATAGCAAAGTAGAAAGTGTCTCTGCAAAGGTAGAAGCAGCCAAACAAATGCTTTTTAACCAGCGTGATGACATCAACAATCCACATACGTCTGATACTGATGGCGCAGAAGAAACACATTTTGGTTATAAAACAGTTAATAAAGCAGAAAAACAGGCGCGCGTGGCGGATGTCTTTACCTCTGTCGCCAAAAAATACGACATTATGAATGACCTAATGTCTTTCGGTATCCATCGTCTATGGAAGCGTTATGCCATAAGCTTATCAGGTGTGCGTTCAGGTCAACATGTGCTTGATATCGCGGGCGGTACTGGAGATTTGGCCAAAGTCTTTAGCCGTGAAGTCGGTAGAAACGGCCACGTAGTATTATCAGATATCAACGCGGCCATGTTAGAAGTGGGTCGTGAGCGCCTAATCAATGCGGGCTGTAATAACGTTGATTTTGTCTTGGCCAATGCTGAGACACTTGCACCTTTTGATGATGAAAGCTTTGACTTAGTAACTATTAGCTTTGGTCTGCGTAATGTCACAGACAAAGATGCTGCGTTAAAAGCCATGTATCGCGTGTTGAAGCCGGGCGGTCGTTTATTAATACTAGAGTTTTCAAAGCCTGTCTTTGAACCATTATCAAAAGCGTATGACCTATACTCTTTTACCGCGCTACCACTGATGGGTAAAATCATCGCCAATGATTCAGAAAGCTATAAGTATTTAGCAGAATCGATTCGCATGCATCCTGATCAGCAGACACTCAAGCAAATGATGCAACAAGCGGGCTTTGAAAATTGTGATTATCATAATTTAACTGCGGGTATCGTCGCTGTGCATCGTGGCTTTAAAGCGTAACGATAAAGTACGATTAGTAAGACCTTATTGAGCCTGACACGACTATACTATGCGCTGATGCAGCTAATGCAAAGGCGCTCATTTAACAATGCGAGAGCCTTATGCTGACTGTCCTCCTATTAGCTGGTGCCGAAAAGCTGATCAATCTTGCCATTGCTAGTGATGAGATTACCAAAGCAGGTCTAGCACCACTTGCTGGCAAAGTGTTACGACTGAATATGGGCATGCCTGAAATCAATCTAGATGTGCTGTTTACTCACGAGCGTTTACGCTTTGAGCCTGTCACGACAGAGAGCGTGTTTGAGCCAAGTGGCCAAATGAATGAGCGCCAAAAAGCCAGTATGGAACGGGCACGTCTGGGTCACAGTCAGCCAGACTGTACCATTACTGTAGAAAACCCCGCTCAACTGCTCAACCTGATGCGCGGCACTGAGGGCAATCTACCTATCGCTGGTGACTATAAAGTGCTGATGCAGCTCAAACAGTTGGTCGCAGGATTTGATCCTGACGTAGCTGGACAACTTGAGCCATTCATTGGTAAACCAATGGCGAGTCAGTTGCATCTGCTTATCTCGCAGCTCAAAGGTAGCTGGCGTCATGGTGCTAAGCGTGCTTTCAACGATGTCAGTGATTGGGCAAATGACGTAGCAGGTAATAGCTCTCCTAATCCTGCTGAGACGGCGGAAGTAAATGACCTCAAGCAACAACTCCTAAAGCTACGTGCTGATGTCGAACGTGAAGATGCCAAACTCGCGGCTATCAAGGATGAACAGGTACGTTTCCTTAATAACTCATTTCATCAATAGGCAATCGCTACGCCTACCCTATTTCTGACTTTATTTAGAGTACATATATCTCATGCTATTATCTCATCGCGCCCGTTTATTTGAGCTTTGGCGTATCGCCGCTACGTATCGCATTGATACCCATTTTTCGGTCGAAGAAGCACCGCAGCTGCAACCTTTAGCACGTCTAATTCGTATGCATCCAGCTGCTTGGGGTAAAAAGCATCAACCAAATGCGATTAAATATGCGCTTGAAGATATGGGTACGCTGTTTTTAAAACTTGGACAACTGCTCTCTACACGTCGTGATTTAGTACCGCCTGAGATTATTGAGCAACTGGTTCAGCTACAAGACAAAGTCAAACCGTTTGACGCTGATATTGCTGTCGCTCAAATTCAGGATACTAAGGATGGTTTTGGGCAATCTATCGAAACACTATTTGCACGCTTTGACATCAAACCGCTTGCCGCCGCTTCTATCGCTCAAGTTCATACTGCTGCACTACATGATGGCCGTGAAGTCGTGGTCAAAGTGGTTCGTCCTGATATCCGTACCACCATTGTTGCTGACTTTGAGCTACTACGTGAATTAGCCAACTGGGCATCTGCTCGTATCGAAGCGGCTCGTGCCATACATATTATTGATATTGTCGAAGACTACCGTCAAGTCATGCTTAACGAGTTAGATTTAACCCTTGAAGCAGACAATACTACTCAAATGCGTAATAACTTCTTGGGTTCAGCATTGATGTATGTACCTGAAGTTTATGATGCTGCCAAAAATGTGATGGTGATGGAGCGTATTCAAGGCGTTCCCATCTCGCAGGTTGAGGTTTTTGACCAACTTGGTTATGACCGTGCGGCACTGGCCAAAAAAGGCTTAACGATATTTTTTACCCAAGTATTTCGTGATAACTTCTTTCATGCTGATATGCATCCGGGTAATGTATTCGTAGAGACGCCGCCAGTTCAAACACTACATGCAGGTATGGCAGCGGTCGATTTAGGTCATGAGCCACGTTATATCGGACTAGATTGTGCCATCATGGGCACTTTATCGAAGGACGATCAACTCATCGTCGCGCGTATGCTGTTGGCAGTCATGAATGACAACTTTACGGCAATGGTTGATATTGTAAGCCGAGCAGGTTGGATACCACCAAATACTGACAAACACGCCTTGATGCGCGATATGAAGCGCACTGTCGGCCCGATGTTAAAAAAATCCATTAATGATATCGATTTTGCTGGCGTACTAATGCAGATTCTAGACATTGCACGCCGTCATCATATGAGCATTCCACCGCAACTCATGCTATTGCTGAAAACATTGGTACATGTTGAAGGATTGGGTCGCGACTTATATCCTGATCTTGATATCTGGTCACTTGCCAAGCCAATTTTAAGCAGTTGGATCAAAGAGCAGCTAGACCCTATGCGTAACTTACAACAGCTTCGTCAGCAATTACCCGAGATATTACTGTCTACCACTGATATTCCCAAGTTACTAGACCAAGGCTTACAAAGCCTTGCTTCACAAGGATCACGCCAAGACAGTCAACTGCGAGAGATACAGCAAATTCGTGCTGACATGCTCAATGACCGTCGCCGTGACTGGCTAGCACTGGCAGGGTTTGCTATATTTATTGCTATTGCTACGCAAGTCATCGGCTGGCTATCACCTATATTTTATATACTGGCTGTGTTGGTAGTTGTTTGGCGTATATTGGCTTAAAGACCAGCTTTATTTTTTATTTACTTAGTTCAGAAAAAGCCTCGTAACTTTAGACTCAAACAAAGAAATGCACCTGCTTTTAATGAGAAGCAGGTGCATTTCTTACGCTAAATACTGAATACTGAATACTGAATACTGAATACTGAATACTGAATACTGAATACTGAATACTGAATACTATAGCATCTGATCAATCGCCATTTGAGTCAATACGCGACCACGTGCCGTACGTAACACATAGCCTTGTTGAATCAGATACGGCTCAATCACATCTTCAAGCGTGCCTCTATCCTCCGCCATGGCTGCGGCCACCGCTTCGACTCCAGCAGGTCCACCATCAAAACGCTCATGTAATATTTCGATATAACGTCTGTCTAAATGATCGAGACCACGTCTATCAACGGCCAGCATATCCAGCGCACTGCCCGCTATCGCACCATTGATACTGCCATCACCCCTGACTTCAGCATAATCACGAACACGGCGCAATAGACGATTTGCAATCCTCGGTGTACCACGCGCACGACGGGCAATCTCGACTGCGCCATCCTCACTCATAGGCACACGCATCAAACGTGCTGCACGACTGACAATCGTCGTTAGGTCAGCGATATTATAGAACTCTAATCGTTGTACAATACCAAAGCGATCACGTAGTGGTGACGTCAACAGCCCTGCTCTGGTGGTCGCTGCCACTAAGGTAAAAGGTGGTAAATCAAGCTTGATAGAACGAGCAGCAGGCCCTTCACCAATCATAATATCCAGCTGAAAATCTTCCATTGCTGGATATAATATTTCCTCAATAACTGAACTCAATCGATGAATTTCATCAATAAAGAGTACGTCACCCTCTTCTAAATTGGTCAGCATGGCTGCCAAATCACCTGGACGCTCAAGCACTGGCCCTGAGGTCGAGCGTAGATTACCACCCATTTCACGAGCAATAATATTAGCAAGCGTGGTTTTACCTAGACCTGGCGGACCAAAAATAAGGGTATGATCTAACGCTTCATTACGACCTCGTGCTGCACCAATAAATACTTCCATTTGCTCACGTACGACTGGCTGGCCAATATATTCAGCCAATAGTGCTGGTCGAATATTGGAATCAGGAGCATCCCCTGCGCCTTCTAGCGGATTAATCAAACGATCTTGCATCATAGTTTTTATCATTATATTAATAAATTAGGTAATAAACAGCATAACCAAACGCCACCTATAAGTCATGCAAAACATCAAAAGTTATCTGCCAAAACGAAAATAAGCGACAATTAATGTCGCTTATTTATTCGATATGTATTGATACACTCATTAATAACAGCAGCCAAAACTACTTAAACATTGATAGCTGTTGTAGCGTGGCTTTTAACAACCCTTGCGTATCTGCAAAGACATCACCGTTACTTTTAGCAGCTTTAATGGCTAGCTGGGCTTCTTTTTCTTTATACCCCAAACTAATCAGAGCGCCTTCTACTTCAGCGATGATATTGTCTTCGGCAGAAATCTCAGCAGGCTGAATAGCGAATTCTAAATTGCTATTATCCACTTCAATATTTTTCAGTTTGTCTTTTAGTTCAATCAGCAAACGTTGCGCCGTTTTTTTACCGATACCTGGAATACGAGTCAGGGCTGTCTCTGAATCCTGCTCAACGTGCATTTTGAGCTCAGCTGCTGACATCGCAGACAACATAGCCAATGCCATTTTTGCCCCAACGCCATTGATTTTAATCAACTGACGAAAGACATCTCGCTCTTTGCGATCGATGAAGCCATAGAGCAGCTGCGCATCTTCACGCACATGAAAATGCGTCCAAATACTTGCCTGCTCATTGAGATGTAGCTGACAAAATGAAGGCAATGGCAGCTCAATATCATAACCAACACCAGAGGTAGTCATGATACAAGCGGTTGGTGCCATTAAATATTGCACTTGTCCGGTAATCAATCCAATCATCATTCACTACCTCTTACATAAGCCATCGTATAAAGAATATCAGCATAAAGAACATCAGCTGCCATGTTATTGTTCGCGACTTTTCACTAGACAAATTTTACTGGTAAAAGTTCACCATACCTTCAAGGCTAGTTGGACGAATTTTATGCGCTTGACCTGCAGAACCAAAAGCTTCAAAACGATTGGTGCAGATGTCTGACATTGCGACCATAGATGCTTTGAAATATTTACGTGGATCAAACTCGCTCGGATTTTCTGCAAGAAATTTACGAATAGCACCTGTTGAGGCCAAACGTAAATCTGTATCGATATTGACCTTACGGACACCATGCTTAATCGCTTCAACGATTTGCTCC
Organism: Psychrobacter sp. TPE 89C; assembly: GCF_055522395.1. Taxonomy (NCBI): domain Bacteria; kingdom Pseudomonadati; phylum Pseudomonadota; class Gammaproteobacteria; order Moraxellales; family Moraxellaceae; genus Psychrobacter; species Psychrobacter sp. TPE 89C. The sequence continues at coordinate 89,187 of NZ_JBVFXW010000005.1, read as the reverse complement.
ACAGGTACACCATAAGTCTCACCGATATTGCCGCCATTTTCATTGATGACTTTTAGCCACTCTTGCGGTACTGATGATGAACCATGCATGACCAAATGCGTGTTAGGAATACGGGCATGAATCTCTTTTACACGTTCAATAGACAGGATGTCACCTGTAGGTGGACGCGTGAATTTATACGCACCGTGGCTCGTACCGATAGCAATAGCTAGCGCATCGACGTTGGTGTCTTTAACGAACTGCTCAGCTTCGTCAGCACTGGTCAATAGTTGCTCATGATCCAATACGCCTTCTGCACCAGAGCCGTCTTCTTCGCCTGCCATACCAGTCTCAAGACTGCCCAAACAACCGATTTCGCCTTCTACAGACACACCGCAAGCATGCGCCATCTTAACGACTTCACGAGTCACGCTAGCATTATAATCATAATCCATCGGCGTCTTACCATCTTCGCCCAGTGAGCCGTCCATCATCACTGATGAAAAACCAAGCTGGATTGAACGTTGGCAAATCGCTGGTGACATGCCATGATCTTGATGCATAACGACTGGAATATGTGGCCACTCTTCGATAGCAGCAATAATCAAATGACGCAAAAATGCTGATCCTGCATAACTACGTGCGCCAGCGCTGGCTTGGACGATAACAGGTGAATCACAGGCATCTGCAGCCATCATAATTGCACGCATCTGCTCTAGGTTATTGACGTTAAAGGCAGGAACACCATAGCTGTGTTCAGCGGCATGATCTAGAAGTTGACGTAAAGATATTAAGGCCATAAAGCGCTCTCTGATTGAGTTTTGAATAGTATTTTAAAAATAGCTCTTGAAATGATGGCTTTAAAAGCCATTAGCAAAAAGCATTGCTTGATAACAGTAACAGCACTGCCAATCAGCATAATAGTTAATCATTTCAGGACAATGAATACGCGATGATTATAACAAAAATTGCTCTGTCTTCGTAGTCGTTGCCTGACTATTTGTTTATATGTTTAGTCTATGCTTTATTTTAGCAAATTCTGCAAGGAGTCAGCTCATGTATTGGTTTCTATAAAAAATTTAAGTTAATCATAAAAATGCAAAAAGCCTTGGTAATCACCAAGGCTTCTCTAATATATCATGAGGGCTTATAATACAAAAACCTATGTTCGTTACTAACCTATTAATTTATTCAATCAATAGCGCGTCAATAAGTCAGTAATGAAGCGACCTATTACTTAGCTTGTTACTTAACTTAGTACTGTTGCTCAGCGTCAACAGCGATGTCGTCTGCACCTTCAGCAACAGCAGTAGCGCCTTCAGATACCGCAGAAGCAGTACCTTCAACGACAGTACTAGTACCTTCAGCGATAGCATCACCAGTGTTTTGCAATGCATCTGTAGCAGCTGCACCAGCAGTTTCTGCGCCTTCGGTAACTTCAGTACCAGCATCTTGAGCAGCCGCTTCAGCGTCAGCAGCAGCCGCTTCAGCGTCAGCAGCAGTCGCTTCAGTTTCAGCAGAAATGTCGTCAGCAGCAGACTCAGTAGTCGCTTCAGCGTTTTCTTCTGTCTGTTGGCTACATGCAGTAACTGCAAAAGTACCAGCAAGTACGCTAGCAAGTAACAAATGACGTTTTAACATAATAAACCTCTCGTAAATAAGACATGTCAAAATACATGGTGGCACTATTTTATAGAGTGCAAATGAGACATGCAATAATAATTTTAAGTATATAGATAAATAATAATGACTTAAGGATCAACGGCTATGGCTTATAACTGGTCTGAAGACAGACTAAAAAAGCGATAGCCATCACATTATGTCGATAGCCTACATGAGATACTTAACTTTAGTTGTACGTCTAATGTTACCAAACGGCTAGGTAGCATCGACTTAATTAAGCGTCAATTTGCAGAGCAGCAACCGCTGGGAGCACCTTACCTTCTACAAATTCCAAAAACGCACCGCCGCCCGTTGACATATAGCTGACACCATCAGCAATTTGATATTTATCGATCGCTGCTAATGTATCGCCACCACCAGCAATTGAAAAGCCTTGGCTAGCTTTAACAGCATTTGCCACTATATGCGTACCTTGGCCGAAAGCATCTACTTCAAACACACCCACTGGGCCGTTCCACAAGATCGTTTTTGCATTGATAATCGCATCGGCAAGCTGCTTTGCGCTCTCTGGTGCAATGTCCAATATCATGTCATTGTCACCAATCGCATCGACAGACTTAATCGTCGCCGTGGCTTGTTGTAACGAGCCAGTAAAGTCAGCGAAGTCGATATCATTTTTATCAGCGACTACGACGTACTCAGGTAATAAAATCTCAGTTTTACTCATGATGTCACGAGCCGTATCTACTAAATCTGCTTCATACAATGACGCGCCAACACTATGACCTTGAGCCGCCAAGAAAGTATTGGCAATACCGCCACCAACAATAATCTGTGTGCATACTTCTGCCAAACTGTGCAAAACTTCTAATTTCGTCGATACCTTCGATCCACCAACAATAGCCAACATCGGCTGAGCTGGGGTCTCAAGCGCTAGACTCAGTGCATCAAGTTCAGCAGCTAATAGAGGGCCTGCACAGACTGTTTTGCTCGCTTGACGCATAGCTTGAGTAACGCCTTCTGTTGATGCTTGCGCACGATGTGCCGTACCAAAAGCATCCATCACAAATACATCGCATAAATCTGCGTATTTTTTTGCTAAAGCGGCATCGTTTTTCTTTTCGCCTTCATTGAAACGCACGTTTTCTAGTAGTACGACTTCACCAGCTTTAATAGAAGCACCTTGCGTCAAATAATCACGATTCAAGCTCACTGGTGCTGCTAGTTTTTCGCTTAAGTAGTCGGCAACAGGTGCTAATGAATATATTGCTTCAGGACTGCCTTCAGTCGGACGTCCTAGATGTGAGCAAATGATAACAGCAGCCCCTTTTTCTAAAGCCATCTTTATAGTAGGTAGGCTTGCTTGCAGACGAGCAGCACTCGTAACTTTACCATTTTTGATAGGTACGTTTAGATCTTCTCGAACTAACACGACTTTATCCGTCAAGCTCAGCTCACTCATACGCAAAAAATTCATTACCTGCTCCTATGCATCAATCTATTGGTTAATTTACGGTTACTATTGCTATGACATGTGTTATGACATGACTTTTATAAAAGAAGATGACCAACTGTTGTCTATATTGATCTTCATATTTTTGAGTTGATCTTTACCTTTGTGATAATTTTTTATATTTGTTATTCGATTATCAACATATCTGTTTAGGCAAAAATTAACGGCGGTGCATTCTACCAGTTTTCTTTCAAAAGCTCATGTGGAACTTGCCAAAAACTTAACGCTTACTCTTTGAACCTTGTTAAAGAGCCAGTAACATTTTGTGGTGGTACTTAACCGTCAGCATCTCTACGATAGAAGTGTGGATAATAAAAATAAACTATTAGGAGAGTACAATGACCATCAACTTAGATATTGCAAAACAGAATCTCTTAACATTAAAAAACGAGTATGAGACTCGAATCGATAAAATTGAAGACCACATTAAAAACCCACAAGACGATCTCAATGAGCATTGGGACGACCAAGCCATCTCATATCGTCAAAATGACATGCGCAAAAACCTCATGGGTGAAGCTCGTCAAAGTTTAATTTATGTCGATAATGCCTTAAGCCGTATCGAAAACGGTACGTACGGCGAGTGTGAGGTATGCGGCAAGCAGATCGAAGTGCAACGTTTAGAGGCCTTGCCATACGCCACACTATGTATGGAACATGCTGAATAACATTTGGCTTCTATTTTCAATAAATAGACTATAAAGCAGGTTTTTCCCACTCAGAAAATACCTGCTGCCACTGGTGGCAACGTTCAGCGATTTGTGTGACTGGTAAATCCATAATATCGCCTACTACCGCGACATATTCAATAGGCAACCCTGCTAGAGTCGAGACATTTTCAGCCGTTAAACCACCTATCACACACATATCTATGCCTTGCTGACAACCGGTAACAAGCTGCTCATGGGATACAATATCGGCATTTGGTTTAGTTGTAGAAGCAAAGACTGCGCCCATTGCAGCGTAACTTGCGCCATCACTTTTTGCTTCTTTAACTAATGCTGATTCACGATGACAAGTACGGCCAATAATTTGATTGGGTGCTAAAGACTGCTTAGCATCACTAACATTGCCATCTTTTTGACCCAGATGCACACCGACACCAAGCTTAGCCGCCAAGTCAATATCATCATTTATGACAACTGGAACGTTGTACACATTGGCCAAATCAACGATCTGTAGCGCCTCGTCGTACAGTTGCGACTCGCCATCAGGTAACGCGAGTATTTTCTTGCGTCGGATTTGTAGTAGCGCAATTAATCCGGTTGCCAATGCTGCTTCTAACTTCTGATACAGAAGTGAAAACTCATCGTCGTTGGTCAACAAGTATAACTGCGGCATTAAAAAATTTGATGACTGAATCATATAATGTATCCGTAATTTCCACACAATAAAAAAGCTGTTATATCACATAACAGCCTCTTTACAACTACCAAACTAATTGAAAATACCAAAACAATAAGCTTACACCGTGCGACGTGTCGCTAAACTGTTCAGAATATTTTTGGCATCACCCCAACGTGTGGCTGAGCTGTTCGCCCCTAAGATCACGATAATCGCTGGACGGTTATTCACGCGCGTTTCCATCACGACGCAACGACCCGCTTCGTTGATAAATCCTGTTTTTGAGATACCGATTGGATAACTGCCATCACGGACCAAACTACTGGTGTTATTGGCTTTATAGGTACGGTTACCACTGGAGTAGTTTGAGACAAAAAAGTCATAGCTCTTAGTGGTAGAGAAACGACGAATCACATCGTAATTACCAGCAGCACGTACCATTTTTACAAGATCTTTTGGAGAAGCGACGTTGCGCTTATCAAGTCCTGTTGGATCACCGAAGAAAGCGGTCGTCATGCCTAAGTCTTGAGCCTTACGGTTCATCGCACGCATAAAGGCACTATAACCACCTGGATAGTTACGCGCTAGACTTTTTGCAGCCGGATTTTCTGATTTCATCAATGCCATTAATAAAATTTCAGCACGATTCATACGATCGCCAGACTTTAGGTTCGAGCTTGCACGCTTAGGACCAACGAAATCTTCTGGATCAAGGGTAATCTCTTCACGCATGTCGAGACCGGCATCAAGTACAACCATGGCAGTCATTACTTTAGTAATACTGGCCATTGGACGCGCAACATCAGCATCTTTTTCGTAAATAGACTCACCAGTCTCTGCATCGATAACAGCGACACTACGAGAGTCAGTGCTGATAGGAATCATATCACTACTACCAAATGAACCGCGGTAAGTGGTATTGTAACTATTACTACTACCGAAACTATTAGAAGTCGTTGTACCAGAACCATTATCAATTTTTTTGATAGTAGAGCTGTTAGACTTGTACATGATATTACGTGCTTCAGATAGACTGTCCGCACCGCCCCAACTCATGCGTGCGCTAGAGCCGTTGTCAGCGCTACCATTAATCGTAAGTGCGGCTTGTGCAGCACTGCCCAAACTCAATGAAATCATAGCAGCGATTAATTGCTGTTTGGTTAATGGTAGTTGCTTCATTATGCCCCCTGCTGTCGTTATCACGCCAGTTATACACTGCCTGACGCCACAAACGTACGTAGCCTTTATGGATGTGTTTATGAGTACTCATATAGAGTTTTTGTATTTTTAGTGTATCATGGTTTGCATTTAAGTTTAATCTCTTAGAATGATTTAATGGTTCATTTCCGTCTAATACAAATTTCGCTACATCTACTTGATACTATAGAAACATTGCTTCACATTTAAGAAACATTTCTAGTTTCGAATAAAGCGATTATTCATATTTTGTTATGTTAAGTAGCAGTAACAACACAATATATTAACAGTATATTGTGTTTCCAAATTGAAAAATGGCTCAAATGACTTGAAATCATTTGTCATTCAGCATCAGTCAAAATCTTCATTCTGACAAAAAATAAAGAGTATCGTTATGATTAAAGTATTGGTAGTAGATGATCATGATTTGGTAAGAATGGGTATTAGCCGTATGCTATCAGATAGTGTCGACATTGAAGTTGTCGGCGAAGCTGACAGTGGTGATATGGCTATTAGGCTGGCTAAACAGCTGCGTCCTGATGTGATATTACTTGATGTCAACATGCCTAATATTGGTGGGCTAGAAGCAACCAAGCGCTTAATTCAGCTTGATATAGGAGTTAAAATATTAGCCGTTAGTAGTATGTCAGCACAGCCTTATCCTTCAATGCTCATCAAAGCAGGTGTTAATGGTTACATCACCAAAGGTACACCACTCGATGAGATGATAAGAGCGGTCAAAAAAATCTATCAAGGCGGACGCTATTTTAGTCAAGATGTTGCCGAACAATTGGCCGATGTTCTGTTATCAGATAATGCCAACTCACCATTCGACTTATTAAGTGACCGTGAAAAACAAGTGGCCATGATGGTAGTTAACTGTCAAAGCCCTCAACAGATAGCCGATCAGTTATTCGTCAGTGTCAAAACCATCAATACGTATCGATATCGCATTTACGAAAAAGTCGGTGTAGATAGTGATGTCAAATTGACTCATTTGGCCATTCGTCATGGTCTTATCCAACCATAAACCATTTAGCCTCCCTTTCTTTGCCATGGTCAACTTATGAAGTCTGCTATTACTCATTATCTGCATCAAGATGAAACTCTTCCGCTGATACAATTACGTAGATTAGGGCTAATCTATAGCAGTTACCGCTTCATCGTTGGCCTATTTTCTATGTTAATGGTGTATATCACGGCTCAAGCTGGCAACATCATCTCTCTACCAAGCTTTCTGCAACAAACTGTCCTTAGCTTTTATATTCTACTGAGTTTAATTTTGCTGGGACTGTTTTATGTCGTACATCAAAAGATGCGACGTCAACTGGCCTTTGGCTTGGTCTTAGATGTTATTATATTGAGCTTATTGCTTTACACAGCTGGTGCACCTGATTTACAGCTGACCATGCTGTATATGGTGGTAGTCGCAGCCAGCTTTATGCTATTACACAGCTCACAAGCCTTAGTTATTACGCTACTTGCTATTATTTTTGTCATTTATCAGCAATTTTTTTATGCCATTGCTAATAGTATGAATTTGGCCAATTTAGGTAATGCTTTACTTATGTCCGCCAGCTTTTTGGCAGTTGGTGGATTGAGTTGGTCGATCTCCTATCGTTTAGTACAGCTAGAAAAAGTAGCCGCGAGTCATGCCAAAGAAGTAGCGCGATTGAATGTCATCAATCAAGAAGTCATCACGCAAATGGCTAATGGTGTCATTGTCATCGACAAACAGCATGTCGTGTTAGCTAACCTTGCCGCTCATCAATTACTTAGCCTTCCTTATAATGCATCAATATCATTGCCAAGCGTATCTGACGAAGCAGATATTAGTACACGACATGATAGCTACACCGAACTATTAACCAATTTTGAGCAACAGCTTAGCAAACAGCATACACAGCTCTTGCATGCCTGTTTGTCAGTCTCAGTAGGTCAATCGTGCACCTTTACGTACGACCTGCCTGCAGTAGCAAATGCTTCTATATTCGGTAAACTACGCGTACATATCATTCCATTAAAGGATGGTAGCAAACTAATAATGCTAGAAGATTTACGCCGTGAGCAAGCCAGTGCCCAACAGTTAAAGCTAGCATCTTTAGGACAGTTAACCGCCAGTATTGCTCACGAAATAAGAAACCCTTTGGCGGCTATTTCTCAAGCCAGTCAGCTATTAATGGAAGATGTGACAGAAATTGAAGAAAGAAATACCGCAAGTGAAAACACAGCGGTTAGCAACTCAAATGTCGACCTGTCCGGTAATTATGAGCTTTATAAGATGATATTTGCGCAAACAAAACGCGTCAATCGTATTATAGAAGATGTATTAAAACTGTCGCGCCAGCAAGCAGCCAGTCAACAATCGATCGTATTGGCTGAGTGGATGCCAACATTTTTAGAAAATTATTTTCAAGGACATGACATTTTTTTACGAGTAAAAACGCAACCTACCATATCATTCGACACTCATCAATTAGAACAAGTTTTGATCAATTTAATCAATAATGGCCTACGTTATAGTAGCTATGCTCATCCTCATGCTTATGTAGAAATCGAGATTTATTGTGCCGACAACGATGTTATAATCGATGTTTTAGACGATGGTGCTGGCGTGAGCGCCGAAAGTTTAGAACATTTATTTAATCCGTTCTTTACTACAGATCAGGCAGGTACAGGCTTAGGACTGTACCTATCACAAGCATTTTGTGAGGCCAATCAGACTCGTTTGCTTTATATTCCTGAGCATAAGAAAACATGCTTTCGCTTGATAGCGCCTTCTGCCAATGCTAGTACGTATGGCACAATGCATAAAACAACGTGAATAAAAGCGTTTTGTAAATAGCAGTCTTATCCTGTGGCAAGACTTTTACCATTGAGTTATGTTTATTTTAAGGTTTACTATTTATTTTTTTAATTCTATATAGTCAGTTGTAAGATAATTTAGATACAAAAAGGGCGAGAGAAAGTACTACAAACAGTAGACTGAACGCTCCTGACATCGTACCTGAATTATATAGGACAGACTATAGCTATTGAACACAATGAGATAATGTATGACAACAACCGCGCTAGTCGTCGATGATGAAGTAGATTTGTGCCGATTAATGCAAATTACTTTGACCAAAATGGGCATCAAAAGTGATGTCGCATATACGTTGTCACAAGCAAGATCATTCTGGAAAGACAATGACTATGATTTTTGCTTGACCGACTTAAACCTCCCTGATGGGTCAGGGTTAGAGTTAGTAAAAGAAATAAGTGACAGCTCTAGCACTCCAATAGCTGTGATTACCGCCCACGGCAGTATGGATCTAGCGATCGAGGCACTCAAACTTGGTGCTTTTGATTTCGTTAATAAACCCCTTGAGCTGCCGCGCTTACGCCAACTGGTCGAAAATGCCTTAAAGGTTATACACCAAGACCATGTAGCAAGTGCTACACCTGAATCCTCACCTGAGCAAAAAATGTTGGATAGTAGGCTCATCGGTAATTCTGCCGTGATGCATCCTCTGAAAAAAACTATTTTAAAACTGGCACGCTCACAAGCACCTGTTTTTTTATCAGGCGCATCGGGTACAGGTAAAGAAGTGGTTGCTAGACTGATTCACGACTTAAGCCCACGTAGAGATGGTAGCTTTGTACCAGTGAACTGCGGTGCAATACCTTCAGAGCTCATGGAGTCAGAATTTTTTGGTCACAAAAAAGGCAGCTTTACTGGTGCTGTCGCTGACAAACAAGGACTGTTCCAACAAGCAAATGGTGGCACGTTATTTTTAGACGAGGTAGCAGACTTGCCGCTCGCAATGCAGGTAAAACTACTGCGTGCCATTCAAGAAAAAACAGTGAGAGCGATTGGTGATACCAAGGAAGTGCCGGTAGATATTCGTATATTGTCCGCAACCCATAAAGACTTAAGTCAATTGGTACAAGATGGCGCATTTCGACAAGATTTGTACTACCGTATCAATGTGATTGAACTAAAACTCCCTACTCTAAATGCACGTCGTGACGACATACCTGTTTTAGCTGAGCATTTTTTAGCAATGATTACCAATGAATGGCAGTTAGAGACGCCACCATCATTGACTAATGAGGCTTGCGAGCGCTTGCAACATCATGACTTTGCGGGCAACGTCCGTGAGCTACGTAATATCCTTGAGCGAGCCGTGACTCTAGCAGAGAGCTCACAAATCGACGTCAATCACTTAGGTCTTACAGATATTGATGTCAATCATGCTCAAATACCAGAACCTGAGTTAAACGATAAGACAGTGGGTGCAACGCTAGAGGCGGGTGAAAAAACCATCCAACCAACAAATGAAGCAATAGCACCGCAGATCCAACAAGTAACAACCAACTTGCACCCTTATCGCACTAGCACTCAGCACTTCCCTGCTATGAGACAGCGCTCATCAGTCAATCAAACAGAAATACTGAACCCTACAACATCTCATAATAATGAAGAGTCCACCAACCCCAACTCTACCCAGCAAGAAAATAGTGAAAAGGTCAATCTAAGCGAGTTATCTGATGGACAACTGCCCATTCAAGGGCTAGAAACTTACTTGCAAGAGCAAGAACAGCAACTGATTATTACTGCGCTTAAAAAAACCGGATGGAACAAAACTCAGGCAGCCGAACTATTAGGTACGACTTTTCGCTCTTTACGCTACCGCATGAAAAAATTAGAAATATCTGAGGATGAATCTGAATCATAAACCTTCATATATTTGATTCAGTTCAAAAGAGAGTCAAGGCAACCGAGTGCAGATTTATATGGGATACTTCAAACGAGGTTTACGCTTTCACTCTTTTATAGAGGATTGACTATAGTAATGATTACACTATAGCCTACCTATAATGAGTAGCGCTTAGCCAGCTGCCTTCGACCTATAACGCCTTGTTATTTTCAGTAGGCTTTCGGACAAAACGAATACCTGAACCTAACTTTTGTGCTTGTAGTATCTCGAGTGCCTGCTGCTCCCATGTGCCCTCATTGCCTGACAATGTGACATCAGGCTTTACACCGATACCATCTATCTTTTTGCCTGATGCTGTCATATAGTTAGCAACTGTCAATTTAACGGCTTGCTCATCATTGAGTGGGATAACTGACTGCACTGACCCCTTGCCATAGCTGACCTCACCAGTAATAGTGGCTCGCTTTTGTGCTTGTAAACTACTGGCCAGCACCTCTGCCGCTGATGCCGAATATCTATTTTGTAAAACAACAACTGGCAGTGATTCGAATAAGGCGGCACCTTGAGTCGATAGAGTCCGTGTCTCACTTTGACGAGCTTTCACTTGTACCACATCAGTATCAGTCATGAATAAACTGGCAACGCTCACCGCTGACGTTAATACACCACCTGGATTGTCACGCATGTCTAACAAAATACCAGATACGGGTGCCTCCAAATCAATCAAGCTTTCCAATAATTTTTCACGGCTGTTATTTTGAAAAGCAGGCAACTTAATAACGGCAATACCATTGATAAGCTTTGCTTCAACGATTTGAGGGTGACTATTATTACGCTGTAAAGTAGTGGTATGTTTGCGGCGACCAGCTCTCGAGGTTACGATATCCACTTGCGTACCCGCAATCCCTGTCAGGAGTTGCTTGATATCGTTACTTTCTTTATTAGCATCCAGTTTAAGATCGCCAATTTGATGCAAATAGTCACCGACAGCGATGTCTTTTTTATCAGCAGGTGAGTCATCATCGACGTCTGTAACTACCCAGTAGCCAGCCACGGGCTGATAAGTAACTTTGATACCGACATCGCCCACATCACCTTCTGTAAAAGCACGTAGGTTTTCGTAAGCCTCAGCATCTAAAAACTCAGCATGACTGTCAAGCTTGGTCAGCATACCACTCATCGCATTGCTAAATAGCTCTTCATCATTCACCGTATCTACATATTCACGGCGCACTAAATCCACTACTGCAACGAACGTCTTAAGCGTCTCTGGAGAAATGGCATTCAGTGATACTTGTGCAACGTCAGACGGGATACTGGTATCGATATCATCCGTATCGTCAGTTAAAGCACTTTCATCTGGCACACTATCTATTGAGTCATCCGCATCGTCTGCAGCTTCAAGCATATCCGCAATATCTGATAAATTATTAGTGTCATTTTTGGCCGCTATCTCATCATCATTTAAACTGATAAGTTGTAGGTTGGCTGTAGGGTTACGTGCATCGTTCTCAGGCAATATTGCTGCCTGTGCATACACACTAAAAGTACTCAATCCCAGTAAACCTATCATTAATACAGGCTTAAAAAAAGTCGGTGTGGCAGATAGCTTCAGCGTTGGTTTACCCAATCGCTTAGAGACAGACGATCGCACATAATAGATAGGATGCATAAGAGAACTCGTTTAAATAATAGAATGTATCGTCAATCCTCTATAAAAGAGTGACAGCGTAAACCTCGCTTGAATTATCACATATACATCTGCGCTCGGTTACCCTGTATCTCTTTTAAACTGAATCAACTATATAACGTTATTATTATAGATATATTTATTAAACATGCCTCATAACATAACATCAAGCGCATGCTTAAAACTAGAATAGTATTGCAAATATTTTAGGCCAAATGTATCAAAAAAAGGAAAGATATTAGATATCTTTCCTTTTCTAGTGTGCAACAACTTTAATTTCTCACAACGACAATCTGCTATCAGAATACGAAGGCTAAAATCTTTTAATTATCAATTACGATACTGGTAATAACAAGCTTTCACCCGTCATTTCAAGTGGTGCTTCAATATTCATCAGTGCCAAAATAGTCGGTGCGATATCGCTTAGTTTACCGCCATGACGCACTTTTAACTTTTTGTCACCAACATAAATAAAAGGTACCAGCTCAGTGGTATGTTGAGTATGTACTTGACCGCTGTCATAGTCCTGCATCTGCTCACAGTTACCATGATCGGCCGTGATTAACATATCACCTCCAGCTGCTCGCACTGCCGTCGCCACACGACCCACACATACGTCTAACGCCTCTACCGCTTGTACAGCAGCATTGAATATACCCGTGTGTCCAACCATATCCCCATTGGCATAGTTCACGACCAATACGTCATATTTACCAGATTCAATCGCTTCTACCAACTTATCTGTCACTTCAGGCGCACTCATTTCAGGCTGCAAATCATAAGTGGCCACATTTGGAGAAGGGACTAAGATACGTGTCTCACCGTTGTATTCATCCTCACGGCCACCACTAAAGAAAAATGTCACGTGAGCGTATTTTTCGGTCTCTGCGATACGCAGCTGTGTCTTACCTTGATCTTGCAGATATTCACCAAGAGTATTAGTCAATGATGTTGGATAATACGCAATACTGGTTTTTGAGTTATCCGCTAAAATGTCTGAATATTTGGTCAGCATCACAAAAGCTGCCAATCTAGGTTGTTTATTACGTGCAAACCCAGAAAACTCATGATCCGGTAGTACAAAGGCTTGTGCAAGTTCACGGGCACGGTCAGAACGGAAATTCATAAAAATTAAGGCATCATTGTCATCGACCGTGTATGGCACTTCATCACGTCCAATCACAGTCGTAGGACTGATAAACTCATCTGTCTCACGTGCTTTATAAGCGGCTTGTACAGCACCGTCAGCTCGGGTCGACAAGCGATCAGCCTTACCTTCCGTGATAAGCTCATAGGCCTTTTGTACGCGATCCCAACGATTGTCACGATCCATCGCATAATAACGACCGATAATACTCGCAATCTGTACTCGACCACCTTCATAATGCTCATTGAGCTTACCGATATGCGTACGTAAACGATTGATGTATTTATCAGCAGACTTTGGCGGTGTATCACGGCCATCTAAAAAGCAATGCACAAAGACGTTTTTGGCACCATGGACAAGTGCTGAATGGCACATCGCCTCGATATGATCTTGGTGCGAATGTACACCACCGTCCGACAACAGCCCCATAATATGCACGTTGCCACCAAGCTCATTTGCCGCTTTTACGGCATTTACTAGTGCTTCGTTTTTATAAAACTCACGATTACTCACTTCACTTGAAATACGAGTTGAATCTTGATAAAGAACACGGCCAGCACCCAAGTTCATATGCCCAACTTCTGAGTTGCCAAATTGACCGTCTGGCAAACCAACGTCTTCTCCTGAAGCAGATATCAATCCGTGTGAATACTGCTGATAAATCTTATCAAGATTTGGCATATCGGCAGCAGCAATTGCGTTGTCCTTATCGTCTTCACGATGCCCAAAACCATCTAATATCATTAAGACATGCGGTGTTTTTTTATTGTTATCGCTGTCTTTTTTATTATTGAGTTGAGCCTGACTATCGTTGATAAATTCTGATTGTTGGTGATTATGGGTCATGAATTACCGCTCCTCAAGTGAATGAACGCCTATGATGCTGTACTAGGATGTTTAAAGCCCTCTATATTAACACACATCTCAAAATAGCTGAAAAATCGCTATTTTTAACTAGTAATTAAGCGCCTAGTATGCTCTTGCGTCTTTCAAAAAAGGGTTAAAACTCGACATGAATCTTGTAATCATCAACCCTACGTATCAATCTGTAAATCGTACTTGCAATCGTTCAACTCATTGGTTAAGATAATTATATTCTGAAGTGTTGGCTAGTAGATGTTTATTCCCTGAGCCGATAATGCTTTACCAGGATGTGGTACCTATCATCTCATTGTGTATGCCTGCACCGCTTGCGGTGTATCAGGAAACCTGCAGAGATGATGACGCATCCGCCCTGAACTTCACGGTTCATGGGTCACCATCTTACAGCGGCACTTCGGTTGTTTCATTCGGTTATTGACCGTTTTATTCATAACAAATGAGTTTACGATAATACGGTTACAACCAACAAAAAGCCCCTTTTGTCATCGACGAAAGGGGCTTTTTTTATGACTTTTTCTGTATTCCTAGTCTATAGACGATACACTATTCATCATTGGCTGATTTTGTGATTTTTTTCACATCTTTAGGAATATTTTTTGCTGTGCCGTCCACAGTCGTGTGCTGTTTGAACACATCGCCGAACGGGTTTTGTTGTTGCTGACCAAATGGGTTTTGACCGTTCGTGCCGCCTGCTCCGCCGAATGGATTTTGACCACCCATACCACCAAACGGATTTTGACCGCCGCCCATTTGGCCACCCATCTGCTTTGCCATCATTTCCATCATTTTTTGCTGATTGTTCATGACATAGTTATTGGCAAAGTCTTTAAGTTTTTTCTGTACTGGTGGCAATACGACCAATAATGCGAGCAAATCACTGAGCACCCCTGGTATGAGCAGTAAAACACCCGCTGCTGCCATCGCGACACTTTTAATCATGGTCGACTCTTGCGGACGCATCGACGGATTCGTCATTCCACCAGCTTTCATTTGCTGTGCCATTGGATTCAGTGCTGCCATTCCTTTACGCAACAGTGAGATACCGATGACGGCGGCAATGATAAACCACATAAACACCCACCAACCACTCATAAACTGAGCAAGCAAATACCAAAGCAGCATCTCGATAATAAACCAAACGATGGCAATACCAACTATCTGACCCATAAAGTGTCGTCCTATAAAATAAAAACCAATAAATTGAGCGCCATGCAAATTAAGATGGCTAACATATGATGTATATGGGGATTGATTGCTATACTATCAAACTTACGGCTAATTTTTAAGCCATATAGTCGGTACAATATAATTTGGATACAAGGACGGTAAGTAAAAGTGCTACGAGAGTAGGCTGAGCGAGTCTGACACCCTATCCGATTTATATAGGATTGAATATAAAATAAAATGTAAGCAAGACGGGATATTATGGCCATTATTATCGGGATTGATCCAGGCTCACGCATGACGGGTTATGGGATTGTTCAACAAACCGGCGACAAACTGACTTATATCGATGCAGGTACTATTCGTACGGATACCAAAGAGATGCCTGAACGACTTAAGCGTATTTTTAATGGTCTGACACGAATCACCCAGCATCATTTAAAATATGCAGACGAGCCTATCTATACAGCTATTGAGCAGGTGTTTATGGCTGAAAATCCAGACTCTGCGCTTAAGCTTGGTCAGGCACGAGGTGCGGCGATTGCTGCCATGGTAGCACTGGACCTAGAAGTATCAGAATATACTGCCCGCCAAATAAAGCAAGCTGTCTGCGGCTATGGTGCTGCAGCAAAAGAGCAGGTGCAAGAGATGGTCTGCCGTATCTTGTCTCTCGATGTGGTACCACAACAGGATGCTGCTGATGGACTCGCCTGCGCCATCTGTCATGCTCACTCAAGCCATTCAATGAACAAACTGATATTGAATAGCGCTATGCGTGGACGCGGTGCTTCTAAAAAGAAAGGCCGTTGGCGCTTAACGGAAGAAGACTTAGGCAATTTGCGTTAAATACAGAGTCTGTTATACAACCATAAAAAAACACGCTTCATATGGACGCGTGTTTTTTGAATCATTGACTCCATATATTCATAACGATAATGAATGAATCTATTCTACTACTGAACTTTCAATGACTGCATCCAATACATAAGCATATTCTTCATCTGATGTGTTGGAAGTATCATCCTCTGCCGTATCGCTGCCGTCTAATCGATAGCGCTGTAGACGTAATACTTCTTCATGCTGGCCATCATGCTGATAACCATCGATTTCACCAATAAATACGCGCCATTTACCTTCATTGATTTTAATACCTTGACTGTTATAAGTAACGGGCTTCACTCGTAAACACATCTGTGGGTTATTATCAGCACACGGTACCATGTCTGCACTTACTGCCCAAAATACAGCCTCGCCCTTACTACTATATCTGGCTTGTGGGGTCAGCTTTCCTTGCCAAACTAAAGTAGCGGCATCACTAATAGTCTGTGTCAATATTGGTATATCACTTTTGAGACTGTCAACGCTAGCATTGTTAGCCATCGCCAATACCAGTTCGCTATCACCTTGCATCAACGTACTTAAGTTGTCTTCAGCCTTATTAAGATCGCCACAGGACATTTTAGTGCTCATGCTATCTTCAACGGTTAAAGCAGAACCTTGTAACTGATAAGCCGCACTTATGGTGTTGCAACCAACACTATAATTTAAGGTATTTTGACCTTGATACTGGTTGAGTGACAGGCGCACTTGGTCTGTGATTTGCATTAACATATCTAGTGGCTGATCATGACTGTCCGTTGCAGATATCAGTGTCCAACGATAACGTGAGAGATTGCTAATCATTACATCTTCAACACTCATCTTATCGGCTATCACCTCGCTGGCCATCGCATCGGTATTAATAGCATCGGTATTAATAGCATCTTGATTAACAGTATCACTATCAACAGCTGTATCACCTACTTCACTAGCAGCTACATCTGTATCATCTGGCCCCTCATTTTCGTCAGAAGGTCCATGGCAAGCACTTAATGCCAAACTGATGGCTAGCATACTTAGTAGCAATACCGAACGAGGTAGCGACCCCAAACGAACAGGCTGTTTCTTAACAAACGATGTCATAACAATCATACCTTTTGGCCATTCACATGCATCGTGATTATCCTTTTTGCAGAACTAAGCTTTAAACCATCAACTCTTTGAGGCTAAATTACGAATTTTAGGGTCAGATGGCGAACCGTATCTAACACAAAAAGCGTAATGATTTCACCACTATAGCGCTGATGACTATAGCGGTTGTAACAAAGTGTTTAATTTTATGTAGTCATAGTAATACCATTCACAAAAATTAGAGTAGCAAGGAAAACAGGTGCAAGTACTACGCATTGTAGACTAAACGAGTTTGACGCAGCTAATCGTACTTCTTGGGTTTGGTATAACTACTGTTTTACGGGTTATTCTTACTTGCCATACATCCATAAAAATAGTCTTAGGCAATTGACATTACTATCAACTACCTAAGACCGCTGATTATAAATGATTTTTAATTCTTAGTGTTTGTTTCAGTCTTCTTTATGAGTAGGCTTGGCTTTTGCCATGTTTTTGATACTAAAACGCTCATTCATCATGTGATAAAAACGGGCAAGATTTTCACCTTGCTCATTAGGATCAACTTTGAGCACTTTACCAAAATCTAGACCTAAATAGAGCACGATATCTGCAAAACTCAATTGCTCACCGACCAAATACTCACGGCCTTCTAGTATGTTTTCAAAATAAGCGAGTGTTTTGACCCCTCGTGCGATAGATGGGGCAACAAACTCTGGTACTTGTTCAACACGTTGGGCTTTCGCGGGATTACTGTGCTGGAATGCCAACATGAAGTTATATAAAACTTCAAACTCTGCGATGCGGCGCATAGAACAAACTTGTGCACGTTGTATGACATCATTACCCATCACAGAGCGCTCACCATAGACGCGGTCGAGGTATTCGCACACGGCCTGTGAATCATTAAGTATCGTACCATCACCCAACTTGAGCACTGGCACAGTACGCATCGGATTCATTGCAGTGAACTCATCTGAATTCTGCTCATTAGCAGCAAAGTCAATATCAATAACATCAATATCGTCCATGTCATCAACATCGATGCCTTTAGATGCTAATAAGATAAGTGCTTTGCGTGGATTCGGTGCAGTACGGGTGACGTATAGTTTTTTCATGGCAAACTCCTTAAACTATGGATTGAAAAGCGAATGAATGCGGTTGGTTTTTATAGTAGATAACGCTCATTAAAAATATATCATTCAAAGACGATATTACCTAGACATAATATATGGTTCTTTTTCCATCATATAGTCAGCGAACTGCTAAACCCAACGCTGCTTGTTATATGAGTAGCAAAAAGCCCCATAACGTTACGTTACAGGGCTTAATGTTTATCACTATAGGGCAAGTTCGTTCAACTTACTTATTTGGTGCAGGTGTAGTGCGTAGATATGGCTTCACCTCTGTATAACCTTTAGGGTATTTGGCAGCAATGTCTTCGTTTTTCACACTTGGTGGAATAATCACATCATCACCGTCTTTCCAGTCTACTGGCGTCGCGATACTATATTCGTCAGACAGTTGCAGAGCATCGATAACGCGAAGAATTTCATCAAAGTTACGACCACAGCTTGCAGGATACGTTAAGGTTAGACGAATTTTTTTGTTTGGATCAATAATAAATACGCTACGTACAGTGTGAGTGCTATCGGCATTTGGATGCATCATGTCATACAATTCAGCGACTTCTTTATTTGGGTCAGCGATGATTGGGAAATTCATCTCTGTCCCTTGGATCTCACCGATATCACTCGCCCATGCTTTGTGGTCTTCTAAGCTATCGACAGAGATACAAATCGGCTTGACATTGCGCTTTTGGAACTCGCCATTAAGGGCAGCGGCGCGACCAAGCTCAGTGGTACATACTGGGGTAAAATCAGCTGGATGCGAAAAAAACACCACCCAATGATCGCCTGCCCACTCGTGGAAATTGATGTCACCCTCTGTGGTTGTAGCGTCAAAATTTGGTGCGGTATCGCCTAAACGTAAATGTGCCATGCTCTATTCCTTAGCTATGTTGATGAACGCTTATATCGACACGTCGGCCTCGCGCTCTATTATTATCATCGACGTGCTCCGTGATCAAATATAACACAGAGCGCCTCAGTAAAAACTGACTTTATCTTAACAAACTGGTTATGAATGTCTTGTGACGGATTGTAATGCGCTTATTCTATTTGGCAATAAATAAACCCATACATTTCTAGAGGGTCAACTAGATGACCATCCCTGCATCCCACAAGAAAAATTCACCAAACTTGCCCTTTTTGCTAGTACCACCAGCTGCTCGTCCAGCATCAGTCAATACTAGCTCACCATCTTGCGCTTCTAAATAACCGGCTGCCAACAACTTATCATTTAACGCCTGAGTTTTAAACCCCAGTTCTTTAGCAAGCTTGGCAGTCGTCAATCTAGAGTAATTCGGCGTCGCCGCTTCTGTGGTAGGTTTTGCCGTTGTATTAGCGTTAGTATTCACTGTCGTATGACTAGACGCGGATTTTTTATCAGTGCTAGCATCCGTTCCAGATTCAATTTCAGTTACTTTTTCAAGCGACATTCTCACTTCGTCACTGATTCGGATGATGCGCTGAGCTTCTTCATAAGTGTCGGCATAAAGCTTACTGTCTTCATTACGATAAATCAGCACGCCCATTTCATTATTATTGACTTGGCTAAACTCATACAGATTCAAACTGGTAATGATGCACTCATTTTCATTCGGATAGCATTTCGCATGCAAATTTTTGCAAAAACTGGTACGAATAAAGGTTAAGTTTTTGAGCCAATTTATTTCTTCAGGGTGTAGATCATTTTTACCATAGACAATTCGAATGTCGATTTTCAGACGGTTACGGTCTTCTAATAACTCTTTAATACGCTCATTAAGCTTGAGATACGGACTAATAATAATTAGGACCTGTTGAACATTAAAATGTGGTGCTGGCAGTTACTATTTTTTAGACAATATGCAGTGAAATTTTTGATGCCTAGTCATTCTAGGTTAAACAATTTCGCCATAGATTGGCAAAAAAGAGTACTGCCCTGAAAGGCTGATGCTAAAATCACTCCAAACGTTGTTGCAAGCCTAGCTAAGGTCTCGACATTATCGTCGGCTTGCGCCTAGTTTGGTGCAATTTTAACAATCAGCAGCCCTAATATTTGAATGTTCAACAGACCCTTATCTCTCAGAGGCATTTTTAATCAACTCTTCTAAATGATAAGTCGTACCACTACTGTTCAAAAACTTTGCCATTTTCATTTCCTCAAATATTACGATACTCAACTTTACAGATGCACAAAAAAGCCCATCCCTAGCGTACTAGAAATGGGCTGGATTGCAAACTACTATTATTCAGTATTGTCTCAAAACAAACGTTGTTTGCATTGCTCGTTATGTATTAAGCAGGTTTATAGCTATCACGTAAGCTAACGATTTGGTTAAAGACTGGTTTATCCGTGCTGTGGTCTTCGCTATCAGAGATAAAGTAACCTTCACGCTCAAACTGAAAACGCGTGCCAGCATCAGCATTGGCAAGTGATGGCTCAACCACAGCATTGAGTTCAGTCAACGAGTTAGGATTCAATACTTGATGGACGTCAGCAACGCTGCTTGGGTCTTCAACACTAAATAGCTGCTCATACATACGCACGGTTGCTGGAACGCCTTGACTGGCCGATACCCAGTGAATGACACCCTTAACCTTACGGCCTTCGGGATTTTGACCCAAAGTAGTCGGATCAATGGTGGCTTTTAGTTCGACCACATTGCCCGCTTCATCCGTAATATGCTCAGTCACTGCCAACACATAGGTATTACGCAAGCGGATTTCTGGCTTTTCTGGTGACAAACGCTTATAACCTGCTGGCGGCTCAATCTCGTAATCGCCTTGATCGATATATATCGTCTCAGTGAATGGGATTTCACGCTCACCCATATCGACATTGGGATGGTTCGGCTGAGTCAACCATAAAGTTTGTGCGGCATCATCAAAACGCGCGTTGACGCTATCGGCTTTTAGAGAGTCCCAGCTGCTGACCGCTTCTGCAAAGTTAGTGATGGTCACTTTTAATGGCTTGAGTACTGCCATACCACGGGCAGTCGTCGTCTCTAACGACTGACGAATACTAAATTCTAATAAGCGAAAATCAACCACGCTATCTACTTTCGTCACGCCCACACGTTCACAGAAGTCACGTAAACCCTCTGGCGTATAACCACGGCGACGCATACCAGCGACCGTCGGCATACGTGGATCATCCCAACCACTAACGATGCTTTCATCAACCAACTGCTTAAGTTTGCGTTTACTGGTCAACGTATGGTCCACATTCAAGCGGCTGAACTCGTACTGGTGCGGCGGCGTGGCAAAGCCAACTTTTTCGATGACCCAATCATAGAACGGGCGATGGTCTTCAAACTCTAGTGTACATAGTGAGTGAGTAATCCCTTCGAGCGCATCAGAGAGCGGATGGGCAAAATCGTACATAGGATAGATGCACCATTTATCCCCTGTTTGGTGATGCGCTTGATGCATGACGCGGTAGATGACAGGGTCACGCATGTTCATGTTTGGGCTTGCCATATCAATCTTGGCACGTAAAACGGCTTTGCCTTCAGTATACTTGCCGTCTTTCATATCATTGAATAGTGCTAGGTTTTCTTCAACACTGGCGTCACGCTGTGGAGACGGCGTGCCTGCCTCATTGAATGAGCCACGGTTTTCTTTCATCTGTTCAGGCGATTGCAAGTCAACATATGCATCACCTTGTTCAATCAACTGTACTGCCCATGCATGCAACTGATCAAAGTAACCTGACGCATGGTGCGCTTCACCTGACCACTCAAATCCTAGCCACTTCACATCGTTTTCGATATTGTCGATGAAATCTTGCTTTTCTGCCGTTGGATTGGTGTCATCAAAACGCAGGTTACACACACCGTCGAACTCTTTGGCCACACCAAAGTTTAAACAAATAGATTTTACATGACCCAAATGCAGATAGCCGTTTGGCTCAGGCGGAAAACGCGTCACAATCTGTTGCTGTTTTTGCGCTTTGATATCGTCACGAATAATATTACGAATAAAGTCGTTTTTGTGTTCGTCTTTTTGTGCATTATTGCTTGAGTTCTCACTCATCGGGTATTGCTCCTAACGCAAATTGTCAGTTCATGATGCATGCCATCACACATCATGGAAAATTCAAACCAAACTATTAAAAACAGGTTATCAAAAATGATAATAAAAAGTTAAAGTTGCGTTATTCTATCAGCTTTTGCGAACGCATTAACAGCCTGATACATGACACAGACTAAAAAAGCCGTTAGACTACCCATGACTTTTTATTAACCAGCTTTTTACCCACCACTTGACAGCGTCATTTAAGGCGCTGCGACCAAAGAGGAATACCCCATGGTAGACATGCCACCAGTAGTAGAACTAGACACCAGTATGGGTGCGATCGTTATCGAACTCAATGAAGAAAAAGCACCAAAAACCGTAGAAAACTTTTTGAACTATGTAAAATCGGGTCAGTATGACGGTACTATTTTTCATCGCATCATTGATGGTTTTATGATTCAAGGCGGCGGAATGGACGCTGAAATGAACGAAAAGCCAACCAATGCTCCAGTTGAAAACGAAGCAGACAACGGTCTAAAGAATGATAAAGGTACGATTGCGATGGCGCGTACGCAAGATCCGCATTCAGCAACTAGCCAGTTTTTCGTAAACGTAAAAGACAACGATTTCCTAAACCACACTGGCAAAAACATGCAAGGTTGGGGCTATACTGTATTTGGTAAAGTCACAAGCGGCATGGATGTTATTGAAAAAATGAAAAGCGTTCCTACTGGTCGTTTCGGCATGCATGCTGATGTACCAAAAGAGCCAGTCGTTATCAACTCAGCGACCATCATTACTCAGTAATTGTTTCTCATTAGCAGGCTAAGTAGTCATATTTACTCAATAAGCACTTATTAGAATAACTTTTTAAGAAAGCATTCTGATAAGTCACGAGGATAAAGATAAATGCAAAATTTTAATCATTTAATCACGACCCGCCCTCATGAGGTGCGGCAAGTTTTGATTAGCGATTTGCATTTATCGCCTGAAGAGCCTGCCTTAGTGCAGGCTTTTTTGGCGCTGCTTGATGATTGCCTTGCCTTACCTGCTCTCAAACGCCTGTTTATCTTGGGTGATTGGTTCGAAGTATGGCTGGGTGATGATGTTTATTTGTCTTTGTTGGAGGATGAACGCCAGACCCATTGGCTCACCCCGCTTATCGTGAAGTTAAAAGCACTGCGAGTGGCTGGCTGTGAGATTTTGGTAATGCATGGCAATCGTGATTTTCTCTTAGATCAACCATTCTGTAATTTATTCGGTGGTGAGCTTATTTATGAGCCATACACCCTAAACGTCGGACAGCAAAATTACCGATTAGAGCATGGCGATGCGCTCTGTACCGATGATAAAAAGTATCAGTTCTTTCGAAAAGTAATGCGCAACCGTTTAACCCAGTGGTATTTACTCAATAAATCACTAGAAAAACGCTTGGCAATTGCAGATAAAATGCGACAGAAGAGTCAAAGAAATAACGCCAATAAAGCCACTCATATCATGGATGTCAATTCAGACGCGGTCAGTACAGTGATGGCTGATAGTGATGCCCTACTACATGGACACACGCATCGCCCAGATATTCATCAAACTGCCAATGATAAAATGCGTTATGTCTTAGGTGACTGGCGACTACTAGATAAAGAAACACGCCAGCCGAAAGTCAGTGCCGTTATTGGTGCAGTGACAAGCACCGAATATACAAATGACAGCTTTAGTAATAATGATACTGAGTTTGGATTGTTTGAGTTTAGATATTCAGTGTAGAGTGAAACCCGTGCACCACTGAAAATTAGACTCTATAAAATCGGTGCGTAAGGCGTAGCCTATAACTCTATTTAAAAAAATTTAAAATCAGTCAACGATTTGACCTTGTCGATTAACTCTCAATTCTTCGCCGTTTAATTTGACTATACCCACGCCCATTGAGAATATATCTGCATAATCATATTTAAAAGGTATAACAACGTTACCTTCTGTATTAACATACCCCCATTTACCGTCTTTCTTAACAGGCGCTAGACCTTTAGAGAAGGCCCAAGCACTATCATATATGAGGGGTATAACAACTTGACCCATAGTATTTATAAAGCCAGCCTTTCCATCTATTTCGATACCTGCTAAACCTTCATTAAAGACATAAGCCCAATCATATTGTAATTCAATAACTGTCTGACCTGTATCATCTATATAGCCATGCTTATTATTCTTACTAACAGGTACAAGACCTCCTGCGAAGTAACCAGCGTGCTCGTACTGGAATGGGACAAATACTTCTCCATTAGTATCAATAAAACCCCATTTATCATCCTTCTTAACGCCAGTTATATCTTCTTCAAAGCTCCAAGTATCTTGATACTTTAGTTCAACAACTTCCTGACCAGAATTGTTAATAAAGCCCCATTTATGATTCTTCTGAACAGCTATCAAACCTCTTTTAAAACCTCCGATACCGATTAGGTCATATTGTAATGGTACGACCTCTTTGCCATCAGTATTAATGAAACCATACTTATCATTTCGTTCTACAGCGGCTAAATCCTCTGAAAAATTACCAACGAAGCTATACCGAGAAGTAGAAAGAATCTTATTTCTGATATTATCTAGCTCGGTCTTATCTTTACTGGTTCCAACAATATTGATACTACTATTTTCTTGCGTAGTAGTATCAAGGTTATCTCTTAATAAATCGCTACTACTGTAAGAAAGCTCTGGAGATAATATACTTGAAATAATAGCTATTTTTATCAATATAGATTTAACGTCCATCAGCTTCTCATAATTATTAATAGCTACTAAGTAAGCTTTTACTCTAAACGGGACAGATTAGATGTAACCTACAAAAGCTAGCAAACTTTCTACTTCTAATCCATCAATTTAAAGAAATGCTGACGATAGTGCTTTAGCTCACGGATAGAGTCACGGATATCATCTAGAGCTAAATGACTGCCGCCTTTTTCAAAGTTTCTTAAGATATCAGGTCGCCAGCGGAAGCAAAGCTCTTTGATAGATGACACATCGAGGTTACGATAATGAAAGAAGCGCTCAAGCTCTGGCATTTGGCGTGCCATAAAGCGACGGTCTTGACAGATTGAGTTGCCACACATTGGAGACTTGCCACTATCGACCCATTTATTTAAAAACTTAATGGTCTCAGCTTCAGCTTCTGCCAATGTCACCGTACTTCGACGCACACGGTCGACCAATCCTGACTGGCCATGCTGCTTAGTATTCCAATCATCCATCTTATTTAAGACTTGATCAGATACCTTAATGGCAAACACAGGGCCTTCTGCCAATACATTCAAATCTTCGTCAGTGACGACAGTGGCAATCTCGATAATCTCGTCATTGACGGTATCAAGACCTGTCATTTCTAGGTCAATCCATACCAGCCCTTTTTTGCCTTGGTTTCTGATTTTGATTTTATTGGGATGGTCATCGGTACTCATATTTTGTCCTATGGTCAATAAAGCTTGGAACAACTTTGGGGCAATGTGAACTAAATAAACCACCTATAAATGGTCATGCTCAAATGATATTATATTGCGCTGACGGATTCATAACGTCTCAAAAACTTAAAACATTACAAAACCACCGTCTGGTATAGGCGCTTTAGGCTGTATGTTAGCAAATTTTCACGCTACACTTAGCAATATTTTTTTAATAGGTTCAAACCCATGGCATTAATCCGGCAACGCAAACTGACCAAACAGCAGATTCGTCGCATCGACAAGCAGCAATTGTTAAGTCAAGACAGCATCGATGACAGTTTGATGGATGGCGTGGTCATGGCGCATTACGGTAAGCAACTAGAGGTGCAAGTCACCAGCTTGCCTGCTGTGATACCTGAGCAGCCAGAGATTGGGCCTGATGATCCTGAGCCATTTTGGCAAACGCTTGAGTTGGGTGATATTTGGCGTTGTCATGTACGTACCAATTTGCCGATGCTAGCCGCTGGTGACCAAGTGCGCTGGAACGCCGACTCCAATACTGGATTTGGCCGTATCGAGTCCGTCAAACCACGCACCTCGCTGGTCTCTCGACCTGACCGCTATCATAAGCTTAAACCTGTCGCTGCCAACGTTGATATTTTGGCCATTGTCTTTGCACCACTGCCTGCTGCTGCACCCACACTGATTGATCGCTATCTAGTGGTTTGTCATCTTGCTGACGTAAAGCCATTATTGGTGCTGAATAAAGCCGATTTACTGGCGCAAGAAAACGGCGTCGATACCAATGAGCTATTGGCACAATATGCAGCACTTGGGTATGAAAGCGTCTTAACCTCAGTAGATTGTCCTGAAAACGTCGCTGACAGTAATGAGCAAGAAGGACTGGACGAGCTAAAACGCTACATAGACAAAAAACTGGTTATCTTTGCGGGACAGTCTGGTGTTGGTAAAAGCAGTTTAATCAATGCGCTACTGCCAGAATCGGGTCAAGTGGTAAACATCATCTCTGAAAACTCGAAGCTCGGTCAGCATACGACCACCACCAGCCGCTTATTACCGTTTAACCCAGACGACTTGACCCAAGGTGGCATCGTTGATACGCCTGGTATCCGTGAATATGGTATTTGGCATTTGAGTCCAGATGATATCATCTCGGGCTTTGTTGAGCTTGCACCACTAGCAGGCTACTGTCAGTTCCGTGACTGTCGTCATACTCACAACAGCAAAGGTTGTGCATTATGGCAAGCCGTGGCCGATGGTGAGGTGTTACAGCGCCGTGTCGAAAACCTCGTGACCCTTAGAGAAGAGGCCGATACTAAACCTTATTAATCGTGGCCTTACTAATCGTTCATCACTAGGTTGACCATCGCACGTTTACTATGGATGGTCTAATCGGTATAATAGCGCCTTGTTCAATATCGTTGGGCTGGCTTCTCGGCTTAATAGAACACTTATTTTTTGGAGGTATGGTTTGGATCGTGCGCTGGATTTTGTGGGCAACCACCCGTTTTTATTTGGTATATTGGCCGTACTTGCCATACTGTTTTTTGCTATTGAAAACAAACGTAGCGGCAGAAAAATATCGCCTAATACCCTTGGTATGATGGTTAACTCGCAAAGTGCGCAGCTGATCGATATTCGTGCCAAAAAGAAGTTTGAGTCAGGTTATATCCAAGGTAGCCGCAACATACCTTTCACTGATCTCAAAGACCGTATAGAAGAAATTCGTGCCATTGAGCAACCAGTCATTATTATATGTGACATGGGTGTGCAAGCAGGCGCTGCGATTCAGATGATCGGTAAAGATGACGTCTACCGTTTAGAAGGTGGTGTTGGTGGCTGGCAAGGCGCTGGCATGCCATTGGTTGGTGTAAAAGATGTCAAGCCGAAGAACAAAGGTAAAGCCAAGCCGAGTTTGCATAAGTAGTAAAGTTTATGACTATTTAGTTAGAAAAATGCTCAGCGAGCAACAATTAACATCTAATTGATATGCTCAAAAAAAGACACCTTATTGATAGGTGTCTTTTTGTTTGTGATATTTATGCTACCCTCAGCGCTTTTATGCTCCAGCATCTTGAATTTGATATGCTCATCCCCACTTTAATAATGAGCATCGCCAAATATATTTTTAATATCAATTTATGTACTGGTATCGGATTACAATAAAACGTTTACCTTCTAAACCAATAAATAAGGATTCATCATGACCGTATCTGTTAAAGTCTACACGACCCCTATCTGTCCATACTGTTCAAACGCCAAACAACTGCTAAAAACAAAGGGCGTTGCTTATGAAGAGATTGGCATGCATGACATCAGTAGCGAAGAGCGCCAAGCATTGATGAAAAAAACCAATAACTATCGTACTGTGCCACAAATATTCGTTGGTGATACCTTTGTCGGTGGTTTCGACGAGCTCAATCAGATGAACCAACAAGGCAAACTTGACGAGCTATTAGCGGGTTAATCTGCTGCCTGTTTTTGAACCCACCTCAGCTTATACAAAGATAGAGAGAAAGAGGTAGGTTCAAGACTAGCAATAAAAAGTATTGATAAAAATGTCGAGATTCAGTCTCGATTTATATTACAATGAACTTTGATTAAAATGACCATTTTCCCAATTATTTGATTCAATTTTAGAGGAATTACCATGGCTGACGAACAAGCACAACCACAATTGGCACTAGAACGCATCTATGTAAAAGACATGTCACTTGAAGTGCCAGGCGCTGGTGTATTCACCAAAGAGTGGAACCCAGAGCTTGATATTAACCTATCTAGCAATGCTGAAAAGCTTGATGATGATCATTATCAAATCATTTTGACCGTGAGCGTTACGGCTAAAAATGCTGATGAAGCAGCCTTTATCGCTGAAGTTCATCAAGCGGGTATTTTCTTATTAAAAGACATTCCAGAAGACCAAATCGGTCAAATCTTGGGTGCATATTGCCCTAACGTGCTATTCCCATACGCTCGTGAAGTCATCAGTGACATCGTGACACGTGGTAGTTTCCCACAATTGCTACTAGCACCTGTAAACTTTGATCAAGCTTATGCACAAAGCCAGCAGCAAGCACAAGTTGGTGCTGAAGGTAATGCCTAAGCTTTAATCAGAAATATGCGAGCTTTATCAGTCACATATTTTGATAAAAAGGCCGTTTACTTATGATGAGTGAACGGTTTTTTTGTGGGTTCTTTTTAATTCTAAATAAACAGGCCATTACGAAAAATAGATTCGTGAGATATAAAACCATCAGATACAAGATCATTAGCCATAAAAAAACCCTGCTATTAAACAGGGTCTTTAATGACTATATCAGTTAGCTAAAATTGATAATTAGCCTTTTAGTGCAGACAAAATTTGTTGCTTCACATCATCGATACCTTGAGTACCATCAAACTTATCATACTTAGGTGCATCAGCACCTTTGCTAGCTTTGTCTTGATAAAAACCAACAAGTGCAGATGTTTGCTCATGATAAGTCGCTAGGCGATCGCGAATCGTAGATTCTTTATCATCTTCACGCTGGATTAACGCTTCGCCAGTCACATCATCAAGACCGTCTTGCTTAGGTGGATTGTGATGGACGTGATAAACGCGACCTGAGCCTGGATGCTGGCGGCGACCAGACAGACGGTTGACGATTTCATCATCAGGAACGCTGATTTCAACCACATGGTTGATCGCAACGTCAGCATCTGCAAGCGCTTGAGCTTGTGGAATCGTACGTGGGAAACCATCAAAGATACAACCGTTGACACAATCAGGCTTAGCGATACGTTCTTTCACTAGGTTAATGATAAGGTCATCAGAAACCAAGCCACCCGCATTCATGATGTCTTTGGCTTTTTTGCCAAGTTCGCTACCCTCTTTGATTGCTGCACGCAGCATATCGCCAGTTGAGATTTGCGGGATATCATATTCTTTCGAAATGAACTGGGCTTGGGTACCTTTACCGGCGCCTGGTGGACCTAGCAAAATAATACGCATCATTACACGTTTCTCCTTAATAAATAGGATTTTGGGACTAATACAACGTTGGGATTGGTTGTTTGCAAGGCTACCTTACCTTGTGGCCCTGCAAAGCTCAAGTATTTTAATTATTTGGGGTGATAAGTTGCGATGACTTACCTGTTCATATAACGCTGTTGTGCGCTGCTGTGTTGGACAACAGCGCTTGTGTCATAGGGGCTGACAGCAACAGATAGTCAACTAAGGGATTTGCTGATTGATGTCTACGTTGACCTCAGTTTGTTCAGGGCCAATCACGACTGGATTGCCTGACAAGTCACCTGACTCAGCACTAGCAGTACCGCTATGACTGATGCGTGCGATGACCGCTAACTGAACCTTCTCGTCTCGAGCAGACTTCAAAGTACGTTCAGGCATCATAGCATCCAAATCACTTAGGCTAATATTGGCTTCACCTTGTTTAATGACGCTAATTGGTAACCGCTTGGCTGCAAATGGTGGACCACCTTTCACATCACGTATCGCCACAAACAGTACATCGTCAGCCTTAACCAACGGCAATAGACTTGCATTCACTTTCACGGTGACTTCGACGCCTTCAGATGCTTGCTGCTTCTGAGCACTCACACTGGCACTTAACTCATCCAAACTCGATAGCGCTTGGGTATGGTCGCCAGGCTTGGCAGAAATACTCTCGCGTAGACGTCTAATCCAGCCTTGTGCTTGATCAAAATTACTACTGCGTGCCTCACCCATTGCCATGAGCATTTGCGCGCCTTCATGCGCAGGATTTTTAGCCAATACGCCCTCTAACACTCGACGAGTATTAGAATCTAACTGGCCTTTATTAGCAAAAAAGCTAATCTGTGCGTAGGTAGTCGCGATTTCTTCATTGTCTGGTGTTAAACGATAAGCACGTGACAAAGCCTCTAGTGCCGAATCGGTCGCTTCTAATGATAAGAAAAGCTCCGATAGGCGCATCCAGCGATTAGGGTCATCGGCATGGCGATAGACATTGGTCTGCATAGCACTAATCAGCTGCTGACCATCTTCGATTGCCCAAGCTGGTGGCTGATCAATCTTACCAGTCAGTAAGTCATCAGCGACTTGGCTGACCTTGTCTTCGGCTGCCCACAGCTCAAACACAGGGGTACGGTCACCGACCATAACATACGCCAAAGCCGACAATACAGGAACCCAAACGATAATAATCAGGCGACTCTTAACGCCAGGCGTGACCATCGGTGTGACTTCACGCTGAGCATCTAACAGCTGACGCTCAAGCTCAAGCTTTTGATTCTCATAGTGAGTGTCGTCAATAGTGCCACTGTCTTTATCGGTTTTTAATTCTGCTAAACGCTCGCGGAACACCGCAACGTTGATATCTAATAGCTGATTGTCTACTTGTTTTTCTTGTGAACGAGGCGATCTTAACCACGGTATGATAGTAATAACAGCAAGTATTAAGGCTGTAAGTAAGCTTAGAGCAATAAATAAGCCCACAGTAGAGAATATGGTCATTTTTTGTCCTCGAGACTTGTGATGTCATGATCTTTCTTATCATCGCTCTCAGCACGTGATAACAAGCGATCAAGTTCAGCTTTTTCGGCAGAAGATAGCGCCGTAGCAGTATTATTTACTGTCATCCCACTCTCCCCGCTAGCCACAAGCTGACGTCGTTTGCTTTGCCAAAACCAACCTGCAACCAAAATGATGAGCAATAATGGCGGAAAAAACCATAAAATCCACGTTGATGGACGTACAGGCGGCTTGTAACTAATAAAGTCGCCATAACGCTCCTGCATATAAGCGCGAATTTCACCATCACTACGACCATCTTTTATCAGATCATACGTTTTTTGCTTTAAGTCTTGAGCGATTGGTGCATCAGAGCCTGCTAAGTTTTGGTTTTGACATTTGGGGCACCGAAACTCTTCAATGAGACCACGATACTGAGCTTCTTGCTGCGGAGAATCAAAGTCATAGACCTCAATTGCAGCATAACTGCTCATACTTAAGAGACAAGCAATGATAAAGCCTGCTAACTGTAGCGTCGCCTTCTTTATTTGATAAGCGATCATTGACACGCCTCCTGAACCTGACTCAGCTCTGGACTGATGTTTTTATCATTGGCTTCATTAAGTACCATCAAACAAGGCGTGATACGACTTTGCCAATTGCTTTCATTGATCTCACCGATAATATGCTGACGAATAATACCCTCACCATCGACGATGAAAGTCTCAGGCGCACCCGTCAAACCCAAGTCCAATGCAAACTGACCAGACAAATCCTGAATGGACATCGAGAACGGATCACCACCTCGATTTAAGTACCCTAACGCATCGCCAATATCGTCTTTATAATTGACACCGACCAAATTGACACCGCGCTCTTCTAATTGCATTAAAAACGGGTGTTCAATGATACAAGTTGGACACCAAGAGCCCCAAATATTCATTAGAAAGGGCTTATCAGGTAAATTCTCATTGGTCATGATGCGGCTAGTGTCTGATAATAGCGGCAGCTCAAATGTTGGTACTGGGCGCTCAAGTGCCGTATTGGTAACGATATCCGTTGGTTTACCCAGACGCATATATAACATGATGACAAAACCAAGGAATACAATTAACGGAATAACAAACCACAATTTAAGCTGTTTTTTGTTCATGGTTTTTGTGTTGCTTGCCTTGTCTTTTTTCGGACTTGGGTCAGAGGAATGGTTTGATGTGCTCATTACTTATCCCCCATCTTTATTGCTGGAGAATCCAAATCGGCCACTGTCGTAAAGCCTGATTTGTTTGCCGCAATTTGCGCAGGCGTTTTGGTTTTCTTAATACGATAACGGTGATCCAGCATGCTGAGCAATGCACCAAATGCCATAATCAAAGCACCAAGCCATATCCAACGGATAAGCGGTTTGACGTAGATACGGAAAGCCCACTCATTACTATCTTCTGCGATAGGTTCGCCAAGTGCTACGTAGACATCACGCATTAGACTGGCATCAATAGCCGCTTCTGTCATTGGCATCATGCTGATGATGTAATTACGTTTGTCAGGGTACAGTGTCGTCACCGCCTGACCGTCTTTGGTTATCTCAACTTCAGCTTGTGTCGCATCAAAGTTACTGCCTTTTACTTCACTAAAGCCTTTAACGGTAAAGTCATAGCCTTGGACATGAACGCTGTCATTTGGTCCAAGCGCGACATCCCGCTCGATACTCAACGTGCTGGTAAAGGCAATACCAATAACCGCCACAATCACACCAACGTGAGCGGTCTGTTGACCCCAATAGCTCAGACGTAATTGACGTAATCCCTTAAAGAAACTCGGGGCATTTTTGGTTTTGTCTTTGAAATCCACCACCATCCAGAACAGCACCCAAAAACTGACTGCCAATGTGACGCCAATATTGAGCATCGCAGACGGGCTAGTGAAATACGTGATAACTGCTGCTAATACAACACTACTTGCCGCAATCACCATGCCGGCACCCAATAGTGGACGGCTGTCTTTTTTCCAGCGAATATTGGAGCCCATGCCCATCGCGACTAATATCAACCAAGTTAATGGGACGAATAGCGCATTAAAATACGGAGGGCCGACAGAGACTTGTCCTAAATTAAAGGAATCAGCGATAATAGGATATAGCGTGCCGAGCAGTACGACCAACGTCGAAATCAAAAGAATGACGTTATTAATAACTAAGAACGACTCACGTGAAATCAACTGATACTGACTTTCGACCGTCAAGCGCCAGCCGCGTACAGCAAACATCAACAGGCCACCACCGATAATCACACCAAGAATCACCAAGATGACAAGACCACGAGTTGGATCAGCAGCAAACGAATGCACAGAGGTAATAACACCTGAGCGCACAAGGAATGTGCCCAGCAAGCTGAGTGCAAAGGCAAAAATCGCTAGCATAATAGTCCATGCTTTGAACACACCGCGCTTTTCGGTAACAGCAAGCGAATGTAGCAATGCCGTACCTGCCAACCATGGCATCAGTGACGCATTCTCTACTGGATCCCAGAACCACCAACCACCCCAGCCAAGCTCATAATAAGCCCACCATGAGCCTAGTGCGATACCCACGGTCAAAAAGCCCCAAGCAGCTAGCGCCCATGGACGCGACCAGCGTGTCCATACCGCATCTAAACGACCTTCCCACAATGCCGCCATACAAAAAGCAAATGGCACGACTAAACCCACATAGCCCATATAAAGCATCGGTGGATGAATAATCAAGCCAAAATCTTGTAGTACAGGATTTAGATCCGCACCATCAACAGGTAAATTAGGCAATGTACGGTCAAATGGCGATGAAGTAAAGATAAGCATCGCTAGCATCATCATCTGCACGCCAGCTAATATCACCAATACTCGCGCACGCATAGACAATGGTAGACCACGGCTGAAATAAGAGACCAGCGCACACCAAGTGGCCATAATGGTCATCCAAAGCAGCAATGAACCCTCGTGTCCGCCCCACGTTGCTGATAACTTATAGTACCAAGGCAACAGAGTATTAGAATGCTGAGTGACATAGACGAGGCTAAAGTCATTGTAATAAAAGCCTGCCATCAGCGCGGCAAATGAGGTAATCATTGCGGCAAACTGTGCCCATGCCAAACTTGGCGCTAGACGCTGCCATGCAACGTGGTCGCGCATGAT
Source organism: Psychrobacter sp. TPE 89C (assembly GCF_055522395.1). NCBI lineage: Bacteria > Pseudomonadati > Pseudomonadota > Gammaproteobacteria > Moraxellales > Moraxellaceae > Psychrobacter > Psychrobacter sp. TPE 89C. The sequence continues at coordinate 54,767 of NZ_JBVFXW010000005.1, read as the reverse complement.
ACCGATGGTCGGTAATACTACCTGCAAAATCGCCAACATAAAGGCGGCGAGCAAGGCAAAATAACCCAATTCTGTGATTAACATACGGTCTAACCTTGTTTACCTTGATACGGTCATAGTTTATTTGAGGGATTAGAATGTTAAGACGTTATAAGCATCCAGTATTTGTGACTGCTATATTTATGAGTGCGATGGTGAGCGTCACTAGCCCTTGCAGCTTGAGACGCTTACAGCATGGTACATTAGCGCCAACTTGTCACGTTTTTGTATCCACTCTGTATGCGATGTGTATAAAGCGCATAAAATTTAATATCTGGTTAAGTCGATGGAAAAAAGACCAAAATAAGGTGCAGCCAACCAGCCAAAAATCCCGTCAGACCACCCAATACAATCAGCGTCATTTCGTCTTCACGAAAAGCGGGACGCAATAAATTTTGAAACTCATTTGGCGTCAATGCACGAATACGATCACGAAACAGCCCAAATATCTTGCTCGCTCGGCTCTCATTCAGCTCAGGATCACGTAGTGGCACCATCGTTGCGACAATCGACTTATCTATAATCGTGTTTTTTAATTGACCATACTCACGGCGACCCAATCCCACGCGCAACGTCGTACTAATCACCGGCGACTCTAGCACTTTATATAAATGTGACTTCATCAGCTCACGCGTTTGCACAGCACGGTCGCCATACATCATCTCATTCATGATGTTTTCAAGCGTGACCAAATCCTTTACCACAATCTCAGCAAAAACCTCAGAGACTTCCTCCTGACGTTTCATAAAGCCACCTTGTAGACGGTATCGATCAATACGCGGTATCTGTGGTTTTATAAATGGGAAATGGCTCTGTACAGTAAAAAACTTAACATAGGGGATAAAGTGTGGCTCGACCGGATTGAACACCATCCAAATAGCAATCCAATTGGTGAGAAAGCCCCAAATTGCTGCAAAAAACGGCACTGTCCAATGCTGCGGCACTACCAAAAATATGAACATTTGGATAAGACCGAAAATCAAACCAATCAAGGCACTGATATGCCAAATAAAATCGATCTCTTTTTGGCCTACCTTTAAAAACATATTAACCATCAACCGACGATCACCCTCCATCGTGTTGACGATCATCTTACGCATATCAACCAAATCTTCGACATTATGGGTCAAGTCTGTCACCAACGACTGCATAATATTGGGCAGCTCTTGGTGTGCTTGGGCATAGACACGACGCTTTAACGCATAAGGTAGATTGCCCCACAGCGCAGGCGAATGATCCAGCATAATTTCATCAATCAGTGCCTCAAGGTTTTTATCGACTGTATCAGTGATAAAGACGGCCATCTGCTCAGGTTCCATCGCCTGAAAGAACTCATCAAGCGAGCCCAGTTTTGACAGCGTCTGATCAACGATGACACCTGATATCTTGCCAGCTTTGCGCGGCACGATACCTTGCCAGCCAATACCTGGCAACCCAAAAAACGGAAAGTTAGGAATACGAATACCCCAAAACTTAACCGGATAAAACAGCATTTTGAGCGCCATCCACACATGTATCCAAGTAACGAATGCCGTTACCGGCGGAATGGTTAGCATGGCAAAGAACTCTGGGTGCTCAGCTATCGCCTGCCACAATGAAGTTGTGTCCATGACTTATCTTGTCCCTGACAGGTTGATTGTCGTTGCTAATAACATACCGTTAGCACATTAGAACGCTGCACAAACACACGCTCTACCCATAATTATGACTATAAAATAAACCGCCTGATTTTAGCATACTTGCTATCCATTAGCACACGTAGACCCTAGCCAAGTTGTGACCAGACATGACACGTTTTATCGTTCACATCAGATGGAAAACGCAGAAATATAAGCTATCATTGATGTGCCAATAATAAAGACAAAACCAACAGCGAAGTACTGCGTCCTCGCGTTTGTTCTGTTATAATTTGTGATTAAGTGACAACGAATATCTATAGACAGATTGTATATGTCATCATTTCCAACCATATCTCTTATGTGTTTGAAATTCTTTATATTATCCTTTTTGCTCACCGCACCTTGGTTAACGATCCCGCCTATCTTATTTCTCTTTAATTGACTTACTGACCGTTTGGGCTCTGACTTTATATGAATAAACCGATAACTCCCAACACCGATCAGGTCAATCGAATTTTTACCAACCGTATCATTGTCTTTGGGTTTTTAATATTCATTGGCTTAGGTGGCCTAATAATGCGTTATGGCTACCTACAAGTCTACGCCCATGACAAGTACACCACACAAGCTGATAACAATCGAATCAAGCTGATATCAGCACCGCCTAGCCGCGGCTATATTTACGATCGTAACGGGGTCATACTCGCGGACAATCAACCCGTATTTACGGCGATGTTGAGCCCTAATGAAGTCGAAAATCCAGAGCGTACATTACAGCTACTCGCGCCTATTTTTGATCTGACAGAAAAAGACATCACTGATATTTTGGCGCGCCTGAGCAAAAGCAAAAATGACCCTATCACGATCAAAATCGACGTGACTGATGCACAACTGGCACAGTTTAGTGAACGTAAGCCCTTTTTTCGTGGTGTCAGCATTCAGAGTAAGCTAACGCGCTCTTACCCTTATGACAAGCTATTTGCACACGTTATTGGCTATGTCGGTCGTATCAATGACAAAGAAAGCAAACGCATTGATAAAGAGCGCTACGCTGGTACTGACCTCATCGGCAAGATTGGCATCGAAGATTACTATGAAGATATTTTACTCGGACAGCCGGGCTATCAATCAGTTGAAACGGATGCCCTTGGCAATATCGTCCGTCAATTAGATACCAAGCCGCCTGTAGCAGGTAACGATATTACGTTGAGCTTGGACTATGGCTTACAAACGATCGCCCAACAGCAGCTAGATGGCCGTCGCGGCGCGATTGTCGCAATCGATCCAAAAAATGGCGACGTATTGGCTTTTGTCAGTAACCCAAGCTATGACCCCAACCCTTTTATCTCGGGTATCTCCTTTAGAGACTACGGTGATTTGCGCGATGACCTTGATCAGCCATTGTACAATCGTGCGTTACAAGGTATGTACCCACCTGCTTCGACTATTAAGCCCTTTGAAGGGCTGGGCGGTATCCATTATGGCTTGCGTAATTGGGAAACCACTATTTATGACCCCGGTTATTTTAGCCTACCGGGAGACTCACATCGATTCCGCGACTGGAAGCGCGGTGGCCACGGGTCAGTAGATCTCAAAAAATCAATCATGATGTCGGTGGATACGTATTACTACAAACTGGCCTATGAAATGGGTATTCAGCGCCTACACGATTGGATGACACGCTTTGGGTTTGGTCAGCAAACAGGCATTGATTTGCCTAATGAAAGAGCAGGCATCATGCCATCACCAAAATGGAAAAAAGACACTTATGATAGACGTTGGTTACCAGGTGAAACCATTTCAGTCAGTATCGGTCAAGGGTATTTTCTAGCCACCCCTCTACAAGTTGCCAACGCCACAGCCATGACGGCGAATAAGGGCTATCATATTACGCCGCACTTATTAAAAAATAGCGATGGTGCAGCAGAGGTCAAAGTTATCACCAAACCAGATGGTAAAATTGACTACAATGGCAAGCCCTCTGACTGGTTACGCATGCATGACGCTATGGAAGCCACGATCAAAAGTGGTACTGGGCGCGGCATCTACACCCCACGCTATCGCATTGCAGGTAAAACGGGTACCGCGCAGGTAAAGTCGATTGCACAAGGTAAACGTTATGACAAATCCGCCATAGACAAACGCTACTGGGATCATGCTTGGTTCAATGGTTTTGCGCCAGTAGAAGACCCTCAGATTGCGCTTGCCGTATTGGTCGAAAATGGTGGTGGCGGTAGTAAAGTCGCTGCACCGATAGGACGTGCGCTGTTTGACTATTGGGTATTACAACGCAAAAGTAACCCTATATTGCCGCCAACAGCTGATGAGTTAAAGGCCATCAAACGTCAAAAGGCATTTGATAAAGCACTGCGTGATGCCATACGTGATAAAGAAGAGCAGGCTCTAAAAGAACAAACTGAAACTGTAACAGAAGCAGCAACACCTGAATAAAAAGACGGCCAGCGAGAAAACATAATGAAAAAATCTATGAGCAGCCGTGATACTAGGAAAAATCACAAAGCAAAAAAGGCTACTATTGGTGGCGATGTGCGTATCATTGGTGGTCAATTCAAACGACGCACTGTGAGTTTTATCGATGCGGAGGGTTTACGACCAACGCCTGACCGCCTGCGCGAGACATTGTTCAATTGGCTACTGGCTGATATTCATGGGGCTTATGTGTTAGATAGCTGTGCAGGGAGTGGCGTGCTAGGCTTTGAGGCACTATCTCGTGGCGCTGCACATTGCACTTTCATTGAAATAAATAATGCGCAAAGCGATATGCTACGCCAAAGCGCTTTACAGCTACGCATTGATGCTGACAGTCATAAAATCATCACTGGCACAGCAGAGAAAGTCTTAATACAGCAGCAAGTCGTCCCGCAAACTTTTGATATTGTGTTCATTGACCCGCCTTATGCTCAGGATCTGTGGCAGCCAATTTTGACAGCCCTGATTATTCAGTCGTTAATCGATACTGACACGCTCATTTATTTGGAAGCTGACAAAGATTTAGAGAGTCAACTGCAGCAATTGGCAAATAATTTGAATAACAATTTAGCCGCTCAAGAGCAGACAGTCCTAAAGGTCGTGGCTTTTGAAGGCTTGAAACAAACCAAAGTTGGACAAGTTGTCGCTGGACTTTATCGGCTATCATCGTCATAATTGCACGGTGATTACCAAACGTAACATTGACGGTTATGTAATTTGTCTTGTTTGAGAAATCATTTAATACCCACTAAAAATGTCTAAAACCGCTTAAAACTGGCCAAACGCTGCAGTTAAATGTATATAAGGCAAAAATAAACCCTAATGCAGCTTGCAAGCGTAGGCTCTACTGCTTATAATGTGCAGTCTGTTTTTTGAGAGCCCCGTTCCCAGCTAAACTCTCAACGAATTCTAATTTTAAGGTTTTATCATGAAAACACTTAGTGCAAAACCAGCTGAAGTGACCCATGACTGGTATGTCGTAGATGCTGACGGCAAAACCCTTGGTCGCTTAGCCACTCAAATTGCTACTCGCTTACGTGGCAAGCATAAGCCTTCTTTTACGCCGCACGTTGATACTGGTGACTTTATTGTTGTCATCAATGCTGACAAAATCACGGTAACGGGTAAAAAAGCGCAAGATAAAAAATACTATCGTCACAGTGGCTACCCAGGTGGTATCAAAGAAACTAACTTCAGTAAATTGCTTGCACATAAGCCTGAAGATGTTCTACACAAAGCAGTTAAGGGTATGCTTCCAAAAGGCCCTCTTGGCTATGCGATGATCAAGAAGCTGAAACTATATGCGGGTACTGAACATCCACATGAAGCACAGCAACCTAAAGCACTAGACATCTAAGGATACACTTATGGAACGCAATTACGGAACTGGTCGTCGTAAGACTTCTACTGCTCGTGTCTTTTTATCAAAAGGTACTGGTAGCATTGTTGTTAACGGCAAGCCACTTGACGAATATTTTAGCCGTGAAACTTCACGCATGGTTGTACGTCAGCCATTAGAGCTATTAGACTCTGCTAACGCATATGACTTATATGTAACTGTTGCAGGCGGCGGTATTAGTGGTCAAGCTGGCGCAATCCGCCACGGCATCACTCGTGCGCTAATCGAAGCTGACGAAGCTTTGAAACCTGCTCTAAAAGCAGCTGGCTTTGTTACTCGTGACTCACGTCAAGTTGAACGTAAGAAATTGGGTCTACGTAAAGCACGTAAACGTCCACAATTCTCGAAACGTTAATCAAAGCTATCTCTTATGCTTTTGCGACTGTTGTCTTTATCTCAGAGCAACAGTACTCGCATTAAATAAAAGAGTAGATTTGCAAAACCTTACAAGCTGTTCGCAGCTTGTAAGGTTTTTTTATGACTATTGATTAGATAGAACTTTATCTTAAATATTTTACAGATACGCCGATTCATAGCATTTTTATAGAGTTACTTTGCCAAAAAACCAACTTGTAAACCCGTAGCTACTACCCCATTATCATAATAACTTTTCATCAATAGCGACAATGCTATAAGATGCTATAACCCGATGCCATAAAAGTGCTGCAAAAGGATATTATGAAAGCGCCTGAACAATACGATCCCAGTAAACCACCTTCAAAAGACAGTATGCCCTCACCGAGCATACAGCCGTCGGCTAAGTCACCAGCACTCCCTGCTGGTACGCCAACGATTAAGCAAACTCATAAGCGTACAGCGCAAGCCGATAAGAAACCCTTTCAATGGCAGTTTTTATCGCCTAAGTACTGGGGTATCTGGTTATTGCTCGCTTTGGTGTTGCCACTGATTTACTTACCATTGCGCTATCAGTTTTGGCTAGGTCGTAAACTGGGTGTTTTGCTCTATAAAATAGCAGGCTCACGCAGGCGGGATACCCTGATTAACCTCAAGCTAGCCTTTCCAGAAAAGCCAGAAGTTGAACGTGAACTGATGGCCAAGCAAGTCTTCGTCAATCAGGGTATTGGGGTATTTGAAACCCTATGTGCGTGGTTCCGCCCCAATGTCTTTACTCGCACGGTTTCTATCTCAGGCTTACAGCATCTAGTTAACGCACAAAATGAAGGGCGCCCTGTTATCTTACTCGGTGCCCACTATACGATGCTTGATCTAGGTGGTATGTTATGTACGCAGTTTTTTCCAATGGATGGTATGTATCGACCTCAGAACAATGCCCTGTTAGATTGGTTTGTTTATAATGGGCGCAGTACCATTCTTGGTAAGCAAATAGCGAGCAGAGACATGCGTAGTTTTGTCAGCTCTATCAAGGAAAAACATGTTATTTGGTACTCGCCTGATCAAGACTATGGTCTTAAACAAGGTGTGATGGCACCATTTTTCGGTGTACCAGCGGCCACTATTACTGCCTCACGACGTATGGCTAAATTGGGCGACAAGACACATCCACCCGCACTAATGGCGCTACATACTTATCGTCAAACGCCGGACAATTTACCAAGGGGAAAACGTCCGCATTATCACCTGACGATTACGCCTGAGTTAAGTAACTATCCAAGTAATGATGAAGTTGCTGACGCCACTCAGGTTAATGAGGTCTTAGAAGGACTCATTCGTATCGATCCTACCCAATGGATGTGGTTTCATCGGCGCTTTAAACACGGGCCAAACGGTCGTACCGATATCTATAAGTAGGCATCATTCCAAAGAAAAATAGTCGAAAAGTTTGTTATACTTTGTGGTCAATATTTTTACTATGATCGACTCATAAATAACAACACATTTATAATAATTTGATAAACGAAATAACGGATTTCCTATGACTAGTAATAGTACATCTAACAACCAAACCTCTACCGAAGCACCAGCTGTAAAGCGCGTATTGACTGGTATTAAACCGACTGGCACTCTACATTTGGGTAACTACGTTGGTGCGATTCGTCCAGCCATCCAAGCTATTCAAAACAGTGACGATGAAGCATTTTTCTTTTTGGCAGATTACCATGGCATTATTGGTTGTTACGATCCTGCTATCATTCATGAGTCAACCAAAGCCATTGCCGCGACTTGGATTGCCTGTGGTCTAGACCCAGAGCGTGTGACCTTCTATCGTCAGTCAGACGTGCCTGAAATTCCAGAGCTGGCTTGGGTATTGAACTGCTCATGTGCCAAAGGTCTGATGAACCGTGCTCACGCTTACAAAGCGGCGGTCGATATCAATATGGACAAAGAAGACGTCGATCCTGATCAAGGTATCAACATGGGGCTGTTCGGCTATCCTGTGCTCATGGCAGCTGATATATTGATGTTCAATGCTACTCATGTACCTGTTGGCCGCGATCAAGTACAGCATATTGAAATGGCACGTGATATTGCTGGTACATTCAATCATCGTTACAAAACCCTCTTTACACTACCGTCAGCTGTCGTCGATGACGACATACCGTTATTGACGGGTCTTGATGGCCGTAAGATGAGTAAGAGCTATGGCAACACCATTCCTCTGTTCGGTGATGCTAATCCGCAAGTCAGCGCCGAAAAACAGATGCATAAAGCCATCATGAAAATCGTCACCAACTCGCAGCTGCCTGAGGAGCCAAAAGATCCTGACGACTCTGCTATTTTTGAGATTTATAAAGCTTTTGCGACGCCTGAAGAAATTGCTGACATGCGTGAGAAGTTTGCAGCTGGTATTGGTTGGGGAGATGCAAAAAAAGCCTTGTTTGAAAAAATAAATGACGAAATCGCCCCATTCCGCAAGCGTTATCAAGAACTGATGGCCAATCCGAAAGAGCTTGAAGAAATCTTGCAAATGGGCGCAGAAAAGGCACGTCGTCATAGCCGTAAGCAACTAGACAAGACTCGCCGTGCCATTGGTATTCGTCCACTTGCCAAGCTTAAGTAATCCATTGAAGACAGACCATGTAACAGAAATGATACCAGTATCCTCTACCAACGCTCATGATATGTCGTTGCGTATTTATCAGACGCCAGTACAACATTTGCCAGAAGATTTATACGTGCCACCGCAAGCCTTTGCCATTTGGCTAGAGCAGTTTGCTGGACCATTGGATTTTCTGTTGTATTTGGTCAAAAAGAACAATGTTGATCTGACCCAGATGCCAATACTGCCCATCACTGAGCAGTATTTGGCATACATTGGTGAGTTAGATACTGAGCATTTTGAATTGGCAGGTGACTATCTACTGATGGCATCGACGTTGATCGCCATCAAAACAGAGCTATTACTGCCCAAACCAGAAGCACCTACCGATGAGCGCGACCCAAAGGCAGAGTTGATTGAACGTCTTGAAGCCTACGCTCAAATTAAGGTAGCCAGTCAGCGCCTAGACAATCTGGTTCGTCTTGAGCGCGATGTGTTTTTGGCAATGGTCAGTATGCCTAGCCAAGACGTTATGAGTGCTGAATTGCCGAGCTATTCACCTACCTTGCTGATTGATAGCTTATTTAAAATGCAGCTACAACCAGACTATCAAATGCATACCATCAAAGTCGATGCAGTACCACTTGCCGATCGCATTGCCAGTATTAGTCGGCAGCTGAGCACGGATGGTGCTCGCTCGTTTTATGAGCTACTGGATAAAGCACAAGGCAAGATAGGTGTGGTGGTCAGTTTCGTCGCGGTATTAGAGCTGATAAAACGGCAGTTAGTCGGTGTGGTAAATGCTGATGTAGCAAGCAGCCCCACTGCTGATAATGATTCCGAAAACGACTCACACATTGGGCCATTAACCTTGCAGTGGTTGGCTTAACAGTATAATCAGTTCTCTGTAAACTGGATACGGTGTTAGTCTGCTACTTGTCGTACTTTCACTCGCTTTCCTTGTATTTAGATGCTATTGAACCAACTATATTTAACCTGCCCTATATTAAAAATACAATACTTATAAAAGAGCGTACTCTCGATGGTAGATATTGACGACATAACACTAAATGACACAGTACCAAATTACATAACACCAAACGACATGGCACTAAACGATCAGACACAACAATCGATATCAGCAGCCGGACGCTCATCACTACCTGATGAGGAACGGCAAAGATTTGAAAGTATCAGTAAAGATATCGAAGTACTGTTACATGCTTCAGAAACGCCTCTAACTGCCAATGTATTAAAGAAGCATCTGAATTTGTCTACCAAAGAGCTAAAACAAGCGCTCGCATTATTACAAACACGATTGGACACGGGCGTACTTAGCTTACACGAGACCGCTAGTGGCTATCGACTGCAAATTGCAGATAGCTATAGCGCCCTCATTCAGACCGTTTTCCCACAACGTCAGGAGCGCCTCAGCCAAGCGTTACTAGAGACGCTAAGTGTCATTGCTTACAAACAACCCGTCACCCGTAGTGACATAGAGTATGTACGCGGTGTGACGCTATCAAGCAACATACTTAGGCAGCTCTTTGATAAAGGTTGGGTCAAGGAAGACGGTTATAAAGATACGTTAGGTCGTCCTGCATTGCTACACACCACACCACAGTTTTTAGATGCCTTTGGATTGAGTGATTTAGATGCATTACCACTGATGCCAGATATGAATGCTATCAAAGCAATGTCTTAAATCTTTGAATATACTCAACGCACAATATCGTTGCAACAATACAACCTTACTCACTGCCACAAAAAAGGACAAATCATTTAAGATTTGTCCTTTTTTATTGAATCACTAACTATAACGTCGTGATTGATTTTTACTGATTGATAACATCAACACCTGCTGGTGGTGTGAATTTGAACTGACTGCTACTGATGCTTGGATTAAGTTTGATATTACTGAACTTAATCGATGTGGTCTGGCCAAGGCTATCATTTAGTACCATCATCACTGGCTTACCACCGCTAAAGCTCATTGATAAGCTCTTAAAGCTAGCACTATCTGATTTTGGATAGAGTACATAGTAGTTTTTATTAGAATATGGCTGAGTGATTTTGAAGTTCTGATCAATTTTGCTCGGATCACCTGATAGCAATAGTGCTGGGGTGTTACCCACTTGGCTATCGACGTTTTGCTTGGTCGCTTGCTCCAAGTCTTTGTCATAAACCCACATTGAGCTACCATTGGCTACAATTATCTGCTGTGATGGTGACTTCGTTTCCCAGCGGAAATTGTTTGGACGTTGAACGCTCATAGAGCCACTGAACGTACCACTATTTGCCCCTTTAGTCGTTTGGGTAAAGTTAGCCGTCATACTCTTAGTGTTGGTCAAAAGCGTGTTCAAACGCTTAGCAGCAGTTAAGTTATCTGCAGGTGCTGCCGTTGCCGATTGAGTCATCGCAATCATAGGAGCTGCCACGCCAAGTGATGTCATTAATACACCCGCTAGAGCACCGTTCATCATTTTTTGTTTGATTGATTTGTTCATTGATAAAGTCATTATAAATCCTCTCTAAAAAAGCCTAGTAGCTTTTAAAAAATAGTCGCTTAAAAGTAAAACATCTCATTAAATTTTTTGTTTTCTATAAGTGCTTATCTGACCAATATAAAACTGGTGTCTATAAACAATGACAACAGTGTGCCAGTTTTTTTATTGCGCGCCTAGTCATGATTTGCAATCATTACTACGGCTGCCATACACGCTTGTAACCGCATTGGTTATACACTATTAAATAGTATGAGCCGTTTTTCTTATTATTTTTCACTACTTCTGACAAGCTTCAACAAGAATGAATACACGTAAAAAAAGCCCCTACTACCATAAGGCAATAGGAGCTTTTTTAATTATCCAATCATTTTACTCAAAGAATAAAATGACTTAAATAGATAATTATGCGTTTTCAACCGTCACATAACGACGGTTAAATTTGCCTTTGGTCGCAAACTTTACAACACCGTCATTCAGTGCAAATAAAGTATGGTCACGACCCATGCCAACGCCTTCGCCTGCGTGGAATTCTGTACCACGTTGACGAACGATGATGTTACCAGCTGTGATAGCTTGGCCACCAAAGATTTTTACGCCTAGCATTTTTGGGTTTGAATCACGACCGTTACGGCTCGAACCGGCAGCTTTTTTATGTGCCATGAGAAAATCTCCTTGTTAATTTGACTTACCGCTGATGCGATAACTCTTAAGCATTTAGTGCACTGTTTAGCAATAATTGCTAAATGGGTAATTAGGCATTAATGGCTTTGATTTTTAACAAGGTGTACCATTGGCGGTGACCTTGTTCTTTGTGATAATGCTTACGACGGTTGTGTTTGATGATACGGATTTTTTCGCCGCGACCATGCTCAACAACTTCAACTTCTACGCTAGCGCCTTCAACGACAGGTTGACCGATTTTGACGTTATCGCCGTCAACAACCATCAATACGTCTTCAAATTTGATTGTTTCGCCTTTTTCTGCTTTTAGTAGTTCAACTTTAAGCAATTCATCGACGACTACACGGTGCTGTTTACCACCAGTTTTGATTACTGCGTACATTGTATGACTCCGTTTAACCCGTGTGCCGTGGCTGATGTTATACCAACGCTTTTACGACGAACACGACAGGGAAAAATTAAAGGCAAGATTTTACGGCTTTTTGCTCATAAAAGCAAGCCGTGCATCTTGTTTTTGTAAGGTGGTTACACTAATAACCGTATCCGTTATCACTATATAAGCTGTTGATTGTGAACGTATCTAAGATACTACTCAATAAAAAACAGCCTGCATAAAAATAATGAATAGCAGTTTATGCCTAACAGCCGTTATTATAACTTATATAATCAGTTACTTATAGCCCTTTATCACTCATGCCTGCCTATAAAAACACAACAGAGATAGCTAGATTTACATAGTTATCATTTAAATTGATTTGAATGTTGTATGCCAATAACTACCTACAATAGGTGTGGTATACAAGATAATCGCGCTGCTCTCTAAATACTTTAACCAACAATTTAGAGACAGAGCTATGCTATTATAGAAAAACGCCTTACCTGCTATAGGCTTAAGGTTAAAAGGCATCAAGGCTAAAAACTCTTTCTACTCTTATTAATATGACTATTTATTATGACCAGTACCCCTTCAAATAATACAGATTCAATGACTCAATCAACACCTAACTATGCTGATATCCAAAGTATCGTGGCTGATGATTTTGAAATCATGGACAAGCAAGTATTCGGTAGTCTTAATTCCAAAGTTCAATTGGTAATGAGCGTCTCGCAACATGTGATTAATGCTGGCGGTAAACGTATGCGCCCGCTGATTACGTTGTTGTGTGCACGCATGTTCAATGACAATCCATCAGAAAAAGCCATGCATTTAGCAGCAATCACCGAGATGCTGCACACCGCTACGCTCGTTCATGATGATGTCATTGATGAGTCAGGTCAGCGTCGCGGCAAGCCAACCGCCAATGCTACATGGGATAACGCCACAGCCGTACTGGTCGGTGACTATCTGATTGCCCGTGCCTTCAATCTGTTGGTCGGCTTTCAAAGCTTACCATTGTTGCAAGTGTTCTCAGATGGGACTTGTGATATTGCTGAAGGTGAAGTCTTGCAGTTACAGCATCAGCATAACCCTGCCGCCACAGAAGAAGACTATTTGCGCATTATCGATGGCAAAACCTCGCGTCTGTTTATGATGGCCACTCAAGGGGCGGCTATCTTGCAAGACAAGACAGAATATATGCAAGCATTGGGTGATTTTGGTCAGCACTTTGGCAATGCCTTTCAGATTATCGATGATGTGCTCGACTATAGTGGCGATAGTGAAGTGATGGGCAAAAACCTAGGCGATGATCTTGCTGAAGGCAAACCTACGCTACCAACCATTAAAGCGCTTGAGCTGCTAAAACACAGCGACACTGAAGGCTATGAGCAGCTACGTATTGCTGTGCAGACAGGCAAGACACCAAACGCTGAACAACTTATTGACTTGGTACGTCGTTCAGGCGCTCTAGACTATTGCAAACAGCGCGCGTTGGAAGAAACCAAACTGGCTCAAGACGCCCTAAGCACTCTACCTGATAACCGCTATCGCACAGGCTTATATCAATTGACTGAACTTGCTAGCGCACGATTAGTATAATTAAATGTGAGTCGTCTTTATTATTGATTGATTAAGACGGCTCCTTTTTGAGTAGCATTTTTAGTGACTAATGCATGAAAAGCTAACAATTCACAATTTTAAGAACCGGTATGTTAGCTGAATCGTTACCTTTCTTTAAGTTTTATAAATCCTCGCAGTACTATAATCGTTTAAGGATTGTTTTGACGGTCGGATAATGTTTGATCAAGAGGCTTTGATTGATACACCATGCACCTTCGCTCAGGTTAAAGATGTTTTTAGGTATTGCTAAAACCATATTTTTGCTGTCTGCGCAACATTTCTTAAGCACAATCTCAGATATGTATATAAAAATAGACTATATAACAAAAAAACAACACTATATTGCGCTGTCACAACGTTACGCTTTGGTAAACGTTATCTCTTGTGATGCTTACCCTTTCAATGTTTGTACAGTTCATGAGAACAAATGTGGCTTTCTTTTTCAGAATAACTGTTTTTATTAGCTTGACTGTGGGGTTAACCCTTTAGTTTATAATAGCGGACTATGTTTATTGGCTAAATCTAACTATTTAATTATATATTTAGTACCAATAGCCATCTTTATATTTATTAAACAATCAATATTATAACGCCTATGTATATTATTCATAACGCTTAGCATTGATTGTCATACAGTCGATTCAATTTAAAAGTAATACAAGGCAACCGAGCGTAGATGTATATATGATACTTCAAGCGAGGTTAACGCTGTCATACTTTTATAGTGGAATGACTATAGAACAAATAACAATATCTCGAACGCTACTAATGATTATTACTCTTTTATTTATACCGCAATTATATTATTGACGAGGACATTGATGAAGCACTCTTATCTTGCGCTTGTAATAGCAGCTGTACTATCTGGAGCTGTACTGGTGGGCTGTGACAGTAACGAAGATGCCGCTGGGGATGCCGCACAGCAGCAAATGCCACCCTCCGTCGTCAACGTACAGACCGTAACCTTTGAAACCGTACCACAAGTACAAACCTTTTCTGGTCGCACCTCAGCCTATCAGACTGCAGATGTCCGCCCACAGGTTAATGGCGTCATTGACGAAATACTGTTCCGTGAGGGAAGTACAGTCAAAAAAGGTCAACCACTTTATCGTATTAATACAGACAACTATGCGTCTTCTGTGACGAGTGGTCGAGCAGCCGTACAACAGGCAGAGGCCAACTATCAGACAGCAGTGGCCAATAGTGTCAATGCACAAGCTGATCTGGTTAGCCAACAAGCCACACTGTCTCAAGCTCAAAACGACTTGCAGCGCTTGAGCGGATTGGTCGAAATCAATGCCATCTCTAAACAACAATATGAACAAGCGGTAACCACTGTTCGCACGGCTCAAGCTGCTGTACAAAGTGCCAATGCTTCTATTGGTCAAGCAAAAGCAGGTATTGAAAGCGCAAAAGCTGGTATTGAAAGCGCCAAAGCGGGTTTGCAAGCCAGCTCATTAGATCTAAACCGCACTATAGTACGTGCCCCAATATCAGGCCGTAGCGATCGCTCAAGCTTTACTGCTGGTGCGTTGGTTAGCGCAAGTCAAGCTGATCCACTAGTGACTGTCTCACGCCTAGATCCTATTTATGTCGATATCAGCCAGTCTTCATCCGAGCTACTTAAACTGCGTCAACAGATTTCTGCTGGCAAGGCTCAAGCGGGCTTGAATACCGTTGAGTTGGTATTAGAAGATGGTACAGTTTATCCTGTCAGTGGCGAACTGGCCCTGTCTGAAGCAAAGGTTGATGAGTCAACTGGTGCTGTCACCTTACGTGCAATCTTCCCAAATAGTGACAGTATTCTACTACCAGGTATGTATGTCAGCGCACGCTTGACCCAAAGTGTGATCAACAATGCGGTACTGGTACCACAAAGTGCGGTCACACGCTCTGTCAAAGGTGAGACTCAGGTTTATATCGTTGATGAAAGCAATAAAATCAAAGTACGCCCTGTCACAGTGAATGGTACTTATAACGGTAATTGGGTAGTAACTGACGGTCTCAAAGAAGGTGAAAAACTGGTCGTCATAGGTGGCTCAAAAGTTAAGCCTGATCAAGAAGTCGTTGCCAAACCTGTAGAAAACGCTACACCAGCATCAACTGGAAATAGCGCGCCTGCTAGTGCTTCGGCCAAAACACCACAGCAAGCAGCAACAGAAACTAAGAAACCTGCTGAGAGCAACACGGTCAAGAAACCTGCGGAAGATGCAGCTAACTAATTCCATTCAAAGATAGGAAGACTTAGGGATATACTATGTCACGTTTTTTTATTAATCGCCCTATTTTTGCATGGGTATTGGCTATTTTAGTCATGCTCATCGGGGTGATATCGGTCATTAATCTACCGATCGAACAGTACCCACGTATTGCACCGCCGACTGTTACAGTTAGCACAAATTACCCTGGTGCCAGTGCGCAAACCGTCGAAGACTCAGTGGTTCAGATCATTGAACAAAAAATGAAAGGTCTTGATGGTTTGATGTATATGTCATCAACCAGCTCGTCAAACGGTAGTGCATCAGTGACGCTCACCTTTGAGACTGGTACTGACTCTGATACCGCTCAGGTACAGGTACAGAACAAGCTTCAAGCGGCAACAAGCTCACTACCTGAATCCGTTCAGCGTCAAGGTGTCACGGTCAACAAATCCTCTAGCAGCTTTTTGATGGTGCAAGCATTCATCTCTGAAGATGGCAGTATGGATCGTAGTGATATCGCCGATTACATTAACTCAAACGTCGTTGATCAGATCAGCCGTGTCGAGGGCGTTGGTGAAGTTCGTGTGTTTGGTTCTACCTACGCGATGCGTATCTGGCTAGACCCTGCACGCTTACGTAGCTATAACTTGATGCCTTCTGATGTCATTACTGCCGTCAGTGCACAAAACGCGCAAGTCTCTGCAGGTCAGTTAGCTCAAGCGCCCGCTGACACTGAGCAACAGGTTATCAACGCCACTGTAACGGTACAAAGCTACTTACAGACGCCTGATGAGTTTAGAAACATACTACTGAAAACGGATGCCTCAGGCGCGCAAGTACGCTTAAGCGATGTGGCAGATGTTGAGATTGGTAGTCAAGACTACAGTGTTAACTCATTATTTGACGGTCAAGAAGCCGCTGGTATGGGTATATCATTGGCAGGTGGCGCTAACGCACTTGATACGCGCGAAGCACTTAGCGCTCGTATGGCAGAGTTGGAACAAAACTTTCCTACTGGTCTAACCACGGTTGTTCCTTATGACACCACACCATTTGTGCGATTGTCTATCGAACAAGTAGTACATACGCTCATCGAAGCTATTGTGCTTGTATTTATCGTCATGTTCATTTTCTTACAGAACTGGCGCGCAACAATTATCCCGACCCTAGCGGTACCTGTGGTACTTCTCGGTACCTTGTGTGTGCTGTATATCGCAGGTTTTAGTATCAACGTTCTGACCATGTTTGCGATGGTACTGTCTATCGGACTACTGGTCGATGATGCCATCGTAGTCGTAGAGAACGTCGAACGGATAATGGAAGAAGATCCTGACATTTCTGTCAAAGATGCTACCGTTCAATCGATGGGTGAAATTAGTAAGATTGTTGTTGGTATTGCTCTGATTCTATCAGCAGTATTCGTACCTATGGCGTTCTTTAGTGGTTCAACTGGTGCTATCTATCGTCAGTTCTCCATTACCTTGATTACCAGCATGGTACTATCGGCCTTAGTCGCCCTTATTTTTACCCCTGCCCTTTGTGTGACCTTGCTCAAACGTAGCAAGAGCCATGACAAGAGCAGTATGGCCACTCAAAAAGGTTTCTTCGGTTGGTTCAACCGTAGTTTCTCTAAAGCAAGCATCTCTTATGAGCGCTTTGTGGGTAAAAGTTTCGGCCGTAAATGGTTATATTTAATTGGCTATGCCGCTATTATCGGCATTATGACGGTGGTCTTTTTACGCATTCCTAGCTCGTTTTTACCAGAAGAAGATCAAGGTATTATGTTTACCTTAGTTCAGCTCCCATCTGGATCTACACTCGATCAAACGCAAGATGTGTTGGATAAAGTGAGTGAATATTATCACACCCAAGAAAAAGACAATGTCGCTTCTGTCTTTACCATCGGCGGCTTTAGTTTTGCCGGATCAGGCCAAAACATGGGTATAGCGTTCGTACGCTTAACTGATTGGGCTGAGCGTACAGGCGATGAAAATACCGCACAAGCTGTGGCTGGCCGGGCGATGGGTTATTTCTTTACTCAGATTAATGAGGCACAAGTATTCCCGATTGTACCGCCCGCTATTACTGAACTTGGTAATGCCAGTGGTTTTGACTTGATGCTACAGGATACCGGAAACGTCGGTCATGAAGGGCTGCTCGAAGCCCGCAATATGTTGTTGGGCATGGCCGCTCAAAACGACCAAGTCTCTGGTGTACGTCCTAACGGTCAAGAAGATGCACAGCAGCTCAAGGTCAATGTCAATCAAGAACAGGCCGCTGCTTATGGCTTGTCGATGTCTAGTATCAATAGCGTTATCTCGACCGCATGGGGCTCAAGTTATATCAATGACTTCGTTGACCGTGGTCGTATTAAGAGCGTTTATGTACAAGGCGAGCCGAGTAGTCGTACCAACCCTGACGACCTTGGTAAGTGGTACGTACGTAATGACAATAACGATATGATTTCATTCGATGCGTTCTCTAGCAGTGAATGGCAGTCAGGTTCTCCGCGTCTGACCCGTTACAACAGTTTCCCTTCTATGAACATTCAGGGTGCTGCTGCTGCTGGACTCAGTACGGGTGAAGCAATGGCTGCGGTAGAGACGATGATAACCAATCTGCCGGAAGGCGTCGGTTATGAGTGGACAGGCACATCACTTGAAGAGCAAAAATCAGGTGCTCAGGCTCCATTGCTATATGCAATCTCGCTCTTAGTTGTATTCTTATGTCTAGCCGCCTTGTATGAGAGCTGGTCTATTCCGTTCTCTGTGCTATTGGTCGTTCCGCTTGGTGTTTTAGGAGCGGTGGTATTTACATGGATGCGTGGCTTCTCCAACGACGTTTATTTGCAGGTAGGTCTGCTCACCGTAGTCGGGCTGTCTGCTAAGAATGCTATTCTAATTATCGAATTTGCAAGAGACTATCAAGAAGCTGGTTATAGTCTCAAAGAGTCCGTGATGACAGCCGCACGTCAACGTTTACGTCCAATTATTATGACGTCGCTTGCCTTTGGTCTTGGTGTTGTGCCATTATTTTTAGCCACTGGCGCTGGCTCTGGCAGTCAAAGTGCGATCGGTACCAGTGTGGTTGGTGGGGTCGTCAGTGCGACATTATTAGGTGTATTCTTTATCCCAATGTTCTATATTTGGATACGTAGCATCTTCCCTCATAAGTATGAGAATAATAAGCCAAATGACAGAGATGGTGGTGGTGATAATACGCCGCATACACCAAACAGTGATCCACAAAGCCCGACTCTCTCTAAGAGTTATCAGCCTGTGAACTTAGGAGATAATACACAATGAGTTTTCGTTCACTTTTTACCTCAAACTCAGCACACGCGGCAGTCAGTATTACTGCCAGCGCGTGCGCAACGACAGATGAGCGCCCCATGACCTCTACCCCTTTATCACTATCTAGCGCCCGCAGAAATGGCAGTCGTCTGATAGGCCTGACCGCTTTAGCAATAAGCATGGCTGCCTGTAACACTATACCAAAAGCGGATATGCGTCCTGTACTTGCTGAGCCTAATATTCCGGTTCAGCAAGCCTATGGCGCGTATGACAAAGAAACTGTCAGTAGTGCTGATCAGGCAAGTATCGCCAGTCAACGCTGGCAGAACTTCTATAGCGATGAGCGTTTAAAGAGTTTGATTGCGCTCGGTCTTCAAAACAATAAAGACTTTGAGAATGCACGCCTAGCCATCGAAAAAGCACGGGCGCAATATCGAATCACTGATATTAGTGATTTGCCAACGATTGATGGTAGCGGTGGTTACTCTCGCAGCGCTCAAAACAGCGTGGATCGTAACCCTAGTAGCAGCTACAACGTCAATCTAGGCTTGGCAAACTACGAGCTGGATTTTTGGGGTAAAATCTCAAGCCTAAAAGATCAGGCTTTACAGAACTTTTTGGCCACCACTGCCGCAAAAGATACCACTCAAATCAGTCTAATCAGTAATATTGCTCAAAGCTACGCTAACTTAAGTTATAGCCTAGCACAGCTTGAACTGGCTTCTAAAACTTATGAAAGTCGTAAAGAGTCGCTATTCATTACCACCAAGCGCTTTGAAGCTGGTATCGATGACAAGCTTGCTTCTTTGCAAGCCAGCGCCTCATTAGAAGACGCCAATCTTGCGATGCTAAGTGCTCAGAGCAGTGTATTAACAGCCCGTAATGCTTTGCAGTACTTAGTCGGTGCACCAATACCTAGCAATCTTATTCCGAACGCGTCTGTTACCAACATCACTAACCAGCAGATATTTAGTGCTGGACTACCTAGTGAGCTGCTACGCTATCGCCCAGATGTACTGCAAGCGGAATACAATCTAAAAGCCGCTGGTGCCAATATCGAAGTGGCGCGTGCGTCTTACTTCCCGTCTATCAGTCTAGCCAGTAGCATTGGTGTTAGTAGTGGTAGCTTGAACGACTTATTTAATACTGGCTCGGTTGGCTGGTCATTTGGCCCTAGCATTAGCGTGCCTATCTTTGATGCTGGTCGATTGGATGCCAATTACGATGTGGCGCAGATTGAACGTGAGCAAACGCTGACTAGCTACGAGAACTCTATCCAAACGGCATTCCGTGAAGTATCAGATGTACTAGCGACACGTGCCACATTGGGTGATCAGCTCGACGCACAGTATCGCTTGCAGGATAACTTTGATCAGACGTATCAGATTGCCAATGCTCGCTACAAAGCTGGTATCTCTAACTATCTAGACGTTCTCGATGCACAGCGCTCGTTGTTCTCAACTCAGCAAGGTATCTTGAATTTAGAGCTACAAAAAATCATTAGCCAGATTGAGTTGTATCAAGTACTTGGTGGTGGTTCCAATCTAGACATACCGACTGCTATCCCTGTGCCGCAACATACCAATTTAGCCCAAATCGCTAATGTAGCTGCCAATACCAATAAGGCAAAAGCGACCAAGGCTATCGATGCGGCTGGTTCAGCACGTGTTGCTTCTCAGCAAGAAGCCGTGGCAATCAAACAGGCACAACCTGTAGAAACAACTACCTTTATCCCTACTGCTGTTGTCGATGTTAACGATGATGGTAAAAAAGATACTGCCGTAGGTGTGATCACTGAAGAAACACGCTTAATTAAAAAATAGTGTAGAGTCAGTTCACGTTACAAAGATTGTTAGGCCTTAAATCATACAATCATCATCTTGTAACGTAACGATATCCTCACATTGACAGTCGATACGTACAATCAGCCCTACCGACTTGGTGGGGCTTTTTGCTTTCGGTAGTGACTATTGGTTATAGTAGTGACATTTTATCGAACACACTGTTGCCTACATGAATTCTATAAAAAATTGGACTGCTTTATAGAGCAGATCTAACAGAGCCTGACGCAGTTAACATCCGAATAACCCTGATTGTAATTAAAATAAGGAATTATGATGACTTACACTTTTAATCGCCAATACCCTGCTACTCGCTTGCGCCGTCTACGTTATAACGATAACGTGCGAGCGATGATTCGTGAAGTGGAACTACATCCTAAGCATTTCATCGCTCCCGTCTTTGTATTAGAAGGCGAAAATCAGCGCGAAACGATTGCGAGCATGCCAGGTGTCGAGCGCCTATCTATTGACCTACTGATTAAATATGCCAAAGAGCTATTAGCAGAAGGTGTTACGACCATCGATATCTTCCCTGTGATTGACAACTCACTAAAGACACCAGATGGCAGATCAGCATATGACGAAAATGCCCTGACAGCACGCACGGTAAAAGCGGTGAAAGATGCCGTACCAGAAATGGTGGTCATGACAGACGTTGCTTTAGACCCTTACACTTCGCATGGTCAAGATGGTTTGCTCGATGACAGCGGTTATGTGGTCAATGATGCAACCGTCGAAGTATTGGTGAAGCAAGTATTGGTACATGCACGCGCTGGCGCTGACATTATCTCGCCGAGCGATATGATGGATGGCCGTATCAAAGCCATGCGCGATGCCCTAGAGTCTGAAGGCTTTGTCAATACTGCTATCATGGCCTACTCAGCTAAATACGCCTCTTCTTATTATGGCCCATTCCGTGATGCGGTCGGTAGTGCTGGCAACCTAAGAGGCGGACATAAGAAACAGTATCAGATGGATTTTGGCAATCGTGCAGAAGCGTTGCATGAAGTGGCCATGGACATCAATGAAGGTGCTGATATGGTGATGATTAAACCTGGTCAGCCATACTTAGATTTGATTCGTGAAGTTAAAAATACTTTCGGTGTACCAACCTTTGCTTATCAAGTCTCTGGTGAATACGCCATGCACATGGCAGCCATTCAAAACGGCTGGTTGAGCGACGCGGTCATTTTAGAGTCACTGATTGGCTTCCGCCGCGCTGGTGCTGATGGTATCTTGACTTACTTTGCCCTAGAAGCAGCACGTCAGCTAAACAACGCTTAGTGTTAAATAAACGGTATTTCATCTCATAAAAAAAGCCCCAACTACTATTAAGCAGTTGGGGCTTTTTTTGAATATTTTTTGATAAATAAAACTATAGACGTGCACGGTCATGTGGCTCATTAAAATCAATCACTGGGCCAGCAGGTATGATACGCGTAGGATTAATATTGGCATGACTGGTGTAATAATGCTGCTTGATATGCACCATATTTACCGTCTCTGCAATACCTGGCACTTGGTATAAATCACGCAGATATCCCCACAGATTTGGGTAATCCACGATACGATGCAGATTACATTTAAAATGCCCGACATACACAGCATCAAAACGCACCAAAGTCGTAAACAGTCGCCAATCGGCCTCTGTTATGCTATTGCCTACCAAATAGCGCTTACCTGACAGGCGTACCTCTAACGTATCTAGTGCGTCGAATAGTGCGGTCACGGCTTCTTCATAAGCCTCTTGTGTGGTCGAAAATCCTGCTTTATATACACCATTATTTATCGCAGAATAGACAAAGTCATTAATCTCATCAATTTCTGTTAATAAGTCGGTCGGTAAAAAATCACCCGCTACAGCACCAACTTCGTCGAAATCTGAATTAAACATACGAATAATTTCTGACGACTCATTGCTAACGATGGTATTGGTTTTCTTATCCCATAAGATAGGCACCGTGACGCGCCCTGTATAGTCTGGTTTTGCCGCGATATAAATCTCATAGGCATTCGATGCATGGTTCAATGGATCAGCAATAACCCCTTCTCCCGCTGCAAACGTCCAACCATTCTCACCCATAAACGGATGAACGACAGACAGTGAAATCATATTCTCTAAGCCTTTGAGCTTACGATAAATCAAAGTACGGTGCGCCCAAGGACAGGCCAAAGACACATATAAATGATAGCGATTAGGCTCAGCTTTAAAACCGCCTACCCCTGATGGTCCTGCGCTGCCATCTACTGTGACCCAGTTTCTAAAGCCTGCGTCTTCACGCTCAAAACGCCCACCGCTAGATTCTGTGTCATACCATTTGTCTTGCCATTGCCCATCTACCAATAGACCCATCTTATTCTCCGGTTTCTCTGACTTTTATTTAACTTTTGTGAAATATGATTGGTTTCAACTTATGATCATGATGATAATCACCTCGTTTCCAGAGATATCATAGCAGTTATAGATGCTTCTTCATTTGATTTCACACTTTAATTAACAATAAAAACTAAACCAGTTTAATTAAATATTTAGTAAAAATACATAAAAATCATTTTAAGTTAGTCAATCTATGTCTCATTTCTAAATATAATAATAATAAGGCGATATTCTGATAGAAAAGGCTTGCAAAGTTTGAAAAACTTGCTAAAATGCATGACCTAAATAGGCGTATAGCTCAGTTGGTTAGAGCGCTACCTTGACATGGTAGAGGTCAGCAGTTCGAGTCTGCTTATGCCTACCAAATTTAGAAAGCCCCAATCTCACGATTGGGGCTTTTTTTTGTCCGTGAAATATGGGCTGTAGTGAAAAAGGAAACTATACGTCGATGCAAATTTCCTCTTTTCTCACTTTCCGCAAACGTCATCAAAAAACGTGTGTGCCTAAATTGTGCCTAAGTTGCGCCTGCTCTCTATTTTGCCTTTCTTTCAGAGTCGCACTTTCGACCTCTACCCTAAATTATCTAAAACACTCTCAATATTTATTTACTTCTTTTTATCTAGCGAGTCGTTAGGTACATAAGTAAATAAATCACCTACTTCAATATCTAGTGCCTCACAAATTTTATCCATAGTGTCAAAATCTATTCTTGAAGTCTGTTCGTTATAGATCTTGTGCACTGTCGACTTGCTAATTCCTGTCATTCTTATTAGATCTGCCACCTTCATACGACGTTCAGCTAGTAGCACTGGTAAATTACATAAAATCATTAATAATTCCTTAATAGACTAAAAAAGTACTTGCATCGACTAACGATAGCTAGTAAAGTACTTCTATCGAACAACAAATTACTTTTATAGAATTATTTGTTATTTCGATAAAACAACCTAGTTATTTAATTGGCTTACAAGGAATTTATTATGTCACATACCTACCTAACTACCCAAGAGCTTTCTGAGCTCATCAAATATAACCCTCGTACTATCCGTAATGAGCTCAAGGATAGCGTGCTTATCGAAGGCATTCATTATATACGCCCGTTCGGTGGTCGTAAGATTTTGTACATTTGGGAAGAGATTGAAAAAGATATGCGTACTGGCATCGCCGGTAGCATTAACGCAATGGCACTTCAATAAGGAGGAATAGGATGGCTAGTATTAGAACCCGCAGAGGGAGCAATATGCTATTTGTCGATTTTTATTACATGGGTATACGCTGTCGGGAGACGACAAACCTGACAGACACACCGACGAATCGCAAGAAGCTTGAGAAAGTGATTGAGAAAATGGAAGCAGAAATCATCTTAGGTCTGTTCAACTATGCTAAGTACTTTCCAAAAAGTGACAAAGCAGCAGAAATGGTAGCGTTGAACGATCGCAAGGAATGCATTAATACCAATACACCTTCCTTTGAGCAGTTTGCAAAATTATGGTTTTCTGAAAAAGAAATTGAATGGCGTGATACTTACAAGCGCAAAATAAAGGAGATTATCGATATGTACTTGATTGTTAAGTTTGGGACGAAGCCCATTCATCTCATAAAAAAGACAGATGTATTAGCCTTCCGTTCATCGCTCGCCAAAGTAACGTACGGAAAAGCTAACAAACATCTGTCAGCGGCACGCATCAATTCGATCATGGTACCTTTAGGTATGATACTAAAAGAAGCGGCTAAACGCTATCAATTTGATAATCCCTACTACGATATAAATGCGCTAAAACAGCCTAAAACGGATATTCAACCATTCACACTGAATGAGGTTTGGACGTTTATTAATGGTGTGAGAGCAGACTATCGCAATTATTATCTGGTACGTTTTTTCACAGGGATGCGTACGAGTGAAATTGATGGGTTGACTTGGGAGAACATTGACTTTGATCGACGTGAGATTGTGATCAAACAAGCTTATGTTAAAGGCAAAATTGTTCCTCCTAAGACTCAAGAGTCTTACCGTGCGATTCAAATGTCACCTTGGGTCTATGACGCTCTAAAAGAGCAACAAACGATTACTTATGGACGCTCTGATTATGTGTTTTGCGCGCATACAGGTGAACCACTTGATTACAACAACGTGAATAAGCGTGTTTGGCATCCTACTCTTAAGATTTTGGGTCTCAAGAAGCGTAATGCCTATCAGAGCCGTCATACCGCAGCAACGCTATGGCTAGCTGCTGGCGAAAGTCCTGAGTGGATAGCCAGCCAAATGGGACACTCTACGACCAAAATGCTATTCAACACGTATAGCCGTTACGTACCGAATATGACTCGGCAGGATGGTAGTGCATTTGAAGCATTGGTCAACCGAAGTCAGATTGCTCAGGTATCTAATGATAAGGAGGCATCAAAATGAAAATCATTGATTACGACAAACTGCATGCGACGTTTAAACCTAGTGGCTATATCAGTAATGATGCAAATAATATGGCTAACTCTCTAATTTGTGAGCTCTGTATTCAATCAGGTACTGGTTTGGCTCGTTTATTAAATGTAGATAGCTGCTTCGATAATCATATGGCAATGCGGGTATGGGTACAGAAGCGCTTAGACGCTAATCCTGATTATATACTTGATGAGATGCGTGGTCAGCTACAGAGTGCGCTTTACGAGCTACTACCACACACTGGCTATGGGTACTAAGGAGAATATTATGAGTGTTAAGCTTCAGCCTAGTATGACTCAAAATGCTCGAGATCTAAGAGTTTGTGCAGACTATTGGGCATATTCAAACAATGACGGATATGATGGCTATATTGAACATGTAAATGCACTTTGTTGCCAATATGAGATCAGCTTACACGTTTTGTTTGAAACGATAGGTCAATGTTTTGCTTATTTAGATGATGTGCTATGCGAATACTGTGGCTATATTTGTCCTTTAGAGGTACCAGCAGATATTCCTTACATGCGCTCAAAACAGAGCTGGTGTTGTGAGGTATGTGAGCACGCTGCATGGCGTGAGCATAATAACCGATAAATATTTAAAGCCAAACAGTTTATGTTGTTTGGCTTTTTATTGTCTGACGACATCTGTTGTCGTAAAGACTTTTATATATATTGTTTTACCAACATAGTTCGGTTAAAGTAAATTGGTATTAAACTCTACAATAATTCCAATGGACGGAACTACTATGGCAAAACCTAGCAACTCCTATACTGACAATAGTTTCGCGTCCTCTGATCTAAAGACTATTTTGCACTCTAAACGTGCCAATATTTACTACCTTTCTCATTGTAGGGTAATGCAAAAAGATGGTCGAATTCTCTATCTAACAGAAGAGGATAAAGCCAATCTGTTCTATAACATTCCTATTGCTAATACCACCTCCATTCTACTCGGTACGGGAACTTCCATTACTCAAGCGGCAATGCGATTGCTATCACAAGCTGGCGTCTTAGTTGGCTTTTGTGGTGGTGGTG
This sequence comes from Psychrobacter sp. TPE 89C, assembly GCF_055522395.1. Classification (NCBI taxonomy): domain Bacteria; kingdom Pseudomonadati; phylum Pseudomonadota; class Gammaproteobacteria; order Moraxellales; family Moraxellaceae; genus Psychrobacter; species Psychrobacter sp. TPE 89C. Next base: position 27,885 of record NZ_JBVFXW010000005.1, on the reverse strand, counting down.
GCTCGCCATTATTTATGGGTGCGGAGCGTGAAATATTTATCGAGTGGATGACACCACAAAGTGAGTATCGTCCAACAGAATATATTCAAGGGTGGATGAGTTGGTGGTGGGATGATAACAAGCGTTTGATGGCAGCGAAACTGTTGCAACATGCACGATTGGCTTATCTACAAACGGTATGGAGTAAAGACAGTGAGCTAAAACGTTGGGGGTTTGATAACAGTATTGATGCGGTGCAAGCCTTGCTATCCGATAACATTCGGCAAATCAATCAGCAAACGGAAGTCATGCACTTACTACAATTAGAAGCACGATTGACCAAGCAGCTTTACAAACTGTCTGCAAAGAATACAGGCTACGATGGCTTTACAAGAGAACATGAAGGTATCGATAAGGCCAATGGCTTTCTCAATCATGGTAATTATCTAGCATATGGTTTAGGTGCGACAACAGCATGGACATTGGGCATTCCACATGGCTTTGCTGTAATGCACGGCAAGACTCGGCGCGGTGCTTTAGTGTTTGATATCGCCGATATTATCAAAGATGCTTTAGTTCTGCCCCTCGCCTTTATCTGTGCCAGCGAAAACATGAGTGAGCAAGAGTTTCGTCAAGAATGCCTGAATATGTTTACCAAGCATAAGGCACTAGATTATCAGTTTGAAGTCGTAAAGCAGATTGCTATGACTAAAGATTGGGAGCTATAAATGATTGTCACTTTAGTTTCTCAATGTGAAAAAAAGGCATTAGGGCGTACTCGTCGAATCTTAGATGCTTTTGCCAATCGCATTGGTGATAACGTCTGGCAGACGGCTATCACTGAAGAAGGCCTTAAAACGGTTAAGCAGCTATTACGCAGTTCGGCGACTAAGTCAACGGCGGTAAGCTGTCATCGCAATAAGACACGCCAGCTGACGGAGCTAGTATGGATCGTTGGTAATAAGCGCAAGTTTAATGAGGTTGGAATTGTTCCTGTGAACCGTACCAAAAGAAATATTATGCATACTGAATGGGAAAACGACTGGGCTTATGCCAGTAGTATGCAAATTATCGCCACCATTGCTGCACTACTCCATGATATCGGCAAATCAACAATTGGTTTTCAAAACAAACTCATAAAAGGTAGTAAACAAGGTGACTCTTATCGTCATGAGTGGATATCATTAAAACTATTTGAGCTGATGATTGAAGGTTGTAACCGAGATGAGATATGGCTTGAACGATTAATGCAATTGGGTGATTGGTTAAAGAATAACGATATAGAAAAGCGTCTTGCTAATGCGAGTCAAGATACTGTCAATATAGAAGCGATGCCACCACTTGCTCAGTGGGTCGCTTGGTTAATTGTCACTCATCACCGATTACCGCCTGCTGATAAAGTATTTCATTCTTTTACCGCTATTCAACGTATGCAGCAGCCTCAAGAAACAGCACTTTACAAGCGAAACCTACAGCAGTCCTACGGTCGCTTAAAACCTTTTGATTATTGGGTTAAAAACCCTAAATCGTTAGAGGAAATGACACAAACTCAACTTAAAAGCTTTTGGAAATTTGATTATTTAGTTATTAATAGTTCAACTTGGCAAAAAAATATTAGACGTTGGTCTAAAAAAGCACTAAATGACTCTACACTAATGCAAATCGGCCAAAAAGCTGTTGAATCTAACAAAGCAATTAGTGATCCATTTTTGCTACATTTGTCTCGCCTATGCCTAATGGTTGGTGATCATAATTATTCTAGTCTTAAGGAAAACGATTCACGCTGTGTAGCCGTTAATAGCCAATTTAAGAAATTAGCTGCAAATACGGATCGCACGGCTAGCATACCAACGGTCAAGCAATCTTTGGAGGAGCACTTATTAGGAGTAGGTACTTTTACTGCTCACTTCTGTCGCGCGCTACCTATTATTGCCAGTGAAATGCCAACCTTGCGTAACCATGACCCATTGGCCAAACCAACAGGTATTGAGCGTTTTAAATGGCAAAATCAAGCTTTTAAAATGAGCTATGGTCTGCAAGAAGCCACGCACGAACATGGGTTTTTCGGCGTTAATATGGCGTCGACAGGTGCAGGTAAGACTATCGGTAATGCACGGATTATGTATGGTTTGGCTGATCCTAAGAAGGGTGCGCGCTTTACTATTGCATTAGGTCTGCGAATTTTAACGTTACAAACAGGGCTAAGCTTTCGTAAAGACTTGAAGTTAAAAGGCGATCAATTAGCCATATTGGTCGGTGGCAGTGCCAATAAAAAACTGTTCGAGCTGGCGTACGATAACAAGACGAACGATATTACAGACATTATCGATGAATACAAAAAGGACAATGAACCCGATAACGAGTCTGCGACCTTTGGTAGTGAATCCAGCGAGGATTTATTAGATGAAATCGTCGATAGCGACATAGACTATCAAGATTATGAAGCGCTGAATCTTGATACCGTTATCGCCAACTCTAAAGCTCGTGATTTAATCTTTGCGCCTATCGTGACTTGCACCGTTGACCATATTATCCAAGCTAGCGAATGCAAACGCGGCGGTAAATACATTGCTCCGATGCTGCGCCTGCTCAGTAGTGATTTGATATTAGATGAACCCGATGATTTTGATCAAGCAGACTTGCCTGCGCTATCGCGTTTGGTGCACCTTGCTGGACTGTTTGGTACGCGCGTATTACTCTCGTCTGCGACTTTGACCCCTGATTTGGTAACAGGATTATTTGAAGCTTATATGGAAGGGCGCAAACTATTTAATCAAAGTCAAAATAAGCCTGTACCAAAAGTAGTCTGTGCATGGTTTGATGAACAACCTAAAGCGATGATGTCTGAACAATGCGCTGATGTTGATGTTTTTCAAAATAACCATAAACAATTTTGTGATAAGCGTGCCAGCTATTTAGCTAAACAGCCTATTAGGCGTCAAGCAGCAATACTACCCTTTTCAGCCTCTTATACAAAGGATAAAGCTACACCGTTTTATAGTGCTTTGGCACAAACCATAGTCGATGCAGCTATCAATTTGCATAGTAAACATCATGAATTACAACCTAATTCTAATAAGAAAAAATCTATCGAAAGCACCCAAATAAGTATTGGACTAGTACGTGTCGCAAATATCAATAACATTACTAATATTGCGATGCAACTGTTCAAAGCAGACAGCATAATAGTACCCAAAAATACGATGATACATGTAGTGTGCTATCACGCCAAGCAGCTACTTCTACTACGCAATGCGTTAGAGAATAAGCTCGATAGAATCTTAGACCGTAGCGAAGTTAAAGTTAGTATCTTTAATCATCCTGAGATTGAACAAGCCATTGCCAATCAGCCTGCTAAAAACCATATCTTTATGGTACTCGCCACTCCAGTCGCTGAGGTCGGACGTGACCACGACTATGATTGGGCGATCGTAGAACCCTCCTCTATGCGCTCTATTATTCAGTTGGCTGGGCGTGTTTGGCGACATCGTCCTGATAAAGTTGCCAATGAGCCAAACATTCTATTACTACAATACAATATCCGCTACTTTAAGCATCCTAATGCTCAGCGGCCTATCTTCACACATCCAGGGTTTGAGACCACGCTATTCAAGCCACCAAGCTACGATTTAAATAAACTGATGACTCAAGAGCAGCTAGTACAAGTCGATGCGAGACCTAGAATTGAGACTTCTCAAAATAAAACTATAGAGACGCTAAGCGATCTTGAACATCAAGTTATGCGGCATTTATTAAATAGCCCTAAACTTAACTACGTTAACGCATATTGGGATAGCAAGGCTACGGCTAATCGTACTCATACTTATTTACAGCAAATTAGCCCCTTTCGAGCAGGAACGCCACAGGAGGACTGGCTATTAATCCCGAGAATGGTCAATGATGAAGATACCGACATGCCAAGTATAGGTTTTGATACTTATTATTCCGAAGACGTTTTTGAAAAAGGTTTAACCAAATCTACCCCTCAGAATAAAGCGATTCAGCCACTAGCCTTTAAATTTGAGCATGCACAAATAAAACCTTGGTTGACGACTTCATTGAATGACGTCTTACAAGATTTGCAACACTCACATTCTGATAAAAGCATGCGGTCATTAGCGATTACTTATTCATCCGTATCGCTAGACAGCATTAAATCTAGCAATAGTCGTGGCTGGGCATTTCACGAGTTTTTTGGCTTTGTTCGTGGATAGGCTTTGGCTTATTAAATATTGCATGCTTTAATAGCTTAAAAATTCAACTTTTGTACATTATTTTAAAGGAGCTAATCTTGATTGATATAACCCCAGAGCTAGCCAGCAGTGCAGTCAAAGCATTTCTTGTTAACTTATACGATAAAAAAACAGACACTGAGCAAAAGCAGCTCGCTAAAGCCGTTGAAAGTAGCGACTATAAAAAGGTCTCAGAGCTAAAAGGAACGCTAGCAGAAGCCAAAGAGAAATATAGCGTCGGCAATTGGATTCCTGATGCGGCAACGCGTATGGCAAAGCAACTGAACTTCGGTACGCATATCTCAAAAGGGGTGCATCCTGATGCAAAGGGCGATAATGTTAGTTTTGAAGCTATAAATAGTTTACCTGAAACCATCATCGGTACACATTCAATAAACAGTGGCTACATTGATGCCAATGGTAATGCTGCTGCCCTGCCCCTAGCTGCTTTTTTTGACTTTGAAGTAGATGAGACGACTAAAATTCGTGACCTCATCTTAGCGGATGATGCTGATTTTATTGCCACGCTGGCTAGCGACCAAGCGGTGGCTTTAACTTATCAACAGACTTTTAAAGAAGCACTACAAAATATCATTTCCGACCCTGTCACTCATGAACGTAATAAACAAACATTATGGGTCACCAATGCGTATGAAAGTACGGGTATTGATCAGCTTAACTATATTAATATCATACCGCTCTACCCCTCTGTACTCACCCATGAAGTCTATCAACGTATCAATCACCTGAAATTTTCGGAAGAAAATAAAACGGCACGTGATAACCGTTTTAAAAAAACTGCCGAACAGCAACCTTATGTTACCTTGAATGATTTGGCAACGCTTCAGCTTGGTGGTACAAAACCGCAAAATGTTAGCTTGCTCATGAGCAAACAAGGTGGTCGTAACTATCTCCTGCCCTCACTCCCACCGATTATCAAACAAGAACGCGCGTTTAAATTATCCAAGTTTGCCAATAGTGTTTTTAGTACCAGTATGGAATACAACGCGCGTGAGACGATTCAAAGTATTTTTAAATCTATAAAAGACACTCGCAATATCGTCGATGTCAGAGATGCGCGCAAAAGTGCGATTGATGAGGTGCTCTATCAAATATTTGCAGCCGCAGAAGACATTCGGACGACTATGCCTGCAGGCTGGTCAAAAGACTATGAGCTTGATCGTGTCGAGAAGCTTTGGCTTGATCCAAAACGCTCTGACCTTGAAGGCGAAGAGGAATTCAAAGCGGAACGTGAACAAGATGATGCTTGGCATAGTCAAATCATTCATATTTTTGCCCGTTGGCTCAATACTTTGATGCAAGCCGAATTCAAGGAGATTGCCAGTGATTTTGGCGATGCCGAGCATTTAGACTGGGAGCGTGAGATTGAGGATATGAAAAAACGCTATGAGCGCGCAGGCAAAGGAGTATTTTTATGAGCCGTGTAGACGATGATAGTAATATTGGGATAGTTGGCTATTTGCTATTTAAAAAGGTAATGATTGATGGGGCGAACACTATCTCAAGCCCACTCACTTATGGGTTTCCTGCTATCACTGGATTCTTAGGTAGCTTTCACGCAATGTCTCGCAAGATGGCAGATGATGAGTCGTTATCTGAGGTGTCATTAGGTGGCGTATTACTGGCATGTCATGATTGCCAACCACAAATGTATCGCCCAAATTCCTACAATAACTACACTTTTAACCAAACTCGTAATCCTATAAAAAAAGACGGAAAAACAGCGTCTATTATTGAAGAAGGCAAATGTCGATTAGTCATGAGCTTTGTGGTTGAAGTATTGGCAGACACTACATTAACGACTGAGCAGCAAGCGTCTGCTATTCAAAACACTAAGCAATGGATTCAGCAGCAGCGTATGGCGGGTGGTAGTGTGCGCGGATTGGCTAGATTTGAGCCAGTACAGTTTTTTGAGAATAGTGATATCAGTGCCGTCATACCACAGCTGTTACCTGCCTTTGTACTGATGGATGCACAAAATGAGTTTGCTCAAATTATTAATGACGTACAAAAAGACAATCTAGATGCGACGCCTTTAGATGCCTTGATAGAGGTTTGCGCGCTGCATCAAATACCAGAAACTCAAAAAAATGGTGATACCAAATGGCTGACTACTTCGCGTAAGAGTGGTCACGGTTGGCTTGTACCTATGCCTGTAGGGTATCAAGGGATTTCTGAACTATATGATTCAGGTGTCATGCAAAATGTGCGCAATCCTGAATACCCTAGCCAATATGTCGAAGCCGTATATAGCCTTGGTAAATGGGTCTATCCACAGCGTTTAAATCGCATTGGCGGTGAACATGATATTGCTAATGCTTTTTGGCATTATCGCTACGATGCTGATGACTCTCTCTATTTAGTTACTCAGCGACAAGATTTCTGACCTTACTTTTAATCTTTTAAACCAATCAACTTTTACAATAAATCTAACTTAACCTTGATTCCTATGGAGAACTTTATGTCAAAATCAGCCTTAAAAACTGCCTCAGTCCTCGCTTTTGAGCGTAACTTAGATGTATCAGACGCCTATCTATGGCAAACCGATAGTCAAGCAGCCAATAAAGCAACTTCGCCTTCGCCTGTCGTTATTAAAGAAAAGTCAGTACGTGGCACCATTAGTAACCGCCTGAAAAATACCATTACCAATGATCCTGCCAAACTAGATGCTGAAACAGAAAAAGCTAATCTACAAAAAGTTGATTCTGCGTCATTAGATGAAAACAATGATACCTTGGTTGCGCGTTTTAGTCTGAAAGTTCTACCCTTCACAGGTAAGCCTAACGTCTGTAACGATCAAGATTATCAGAAGGCTTTAGAGCAAGTGGTCACTGATTATATCGATACTCAAGGTGTCGATGAATTAGCACGTCGATATGCGATTAACGTTTTAAATGCTCGCTGGTTATGGCGTAATCGTGTAGGCACTGAAAGTATCAAAATCACTGTTAAATGTAATGATCAAACTATTACTATCGATGATGCAAAAGCCTACGGTCTAAAAGATTTTAATAGTGATGATGCTAATATTAGGCAGGTGGCAGATTGGATCAAAGCAGGTTTAAACGGTGATGAGTTCATTATTTTATACGTAGAAGCACAGGCCATCATTGGTTATGGTCAAGAGGTTTATCCTTCGCAAGAACTAATCTTAGATACTGGTAGTAAGAAGAGCAAAGTACTCTACCGTGTCAGTGACCGCAGGGGCTCTGAGGACAATGCAGGTATGCACTCACAAAAAGTCAGTAACGCGATTCGCACTATTGATGACTGGTATCCTGATGCCGAGTTCCCTATCGCTGTTGAACCTTATGGCGCGGTGACTACTTTAGGTACAGCATTTCGTCAGCCTAAAGCTAAGATGGACTTTTATACCTTATTTGATAATTGGGTGTTAAATGGTGATGCTCCAGATATCAGCCAACAGCATTATGTGATGGGTGTACTTATTCGTGGCGGCGTGTTCGGTGCCAGTGGCAAGGAGTAAGTCATGACGGACTCAACTAACCTAACCCATTTTCAAGAAATAACCATTATCCCTGACCCTGATATTGCGCCTTACTTTATCTGGAGCAAATTATTTATCCAATTGCATATAGCGTTGGTAGATGTGAAAAACAAGCATAATATCGACTCTATCGGTGTCAGCTTCCCCGATTATCATTATGATGATAAAACAGAGCAGTCATCCAAGCTTGGGCTAAAGCTACGTGTCTTTGCCTCCAACCAAAAAGATTTAGAAACCTTAAATCTTAACGATTGGCTATCGCGACTGACAGACTATGTACATATCAAAGGTATCAAAGACGTTGGCAACAAGGCCACTGGCTATGTCAGTGTCCATCGTTACCGTTTTAAACCTATTGATATACAAGCGAAAACTTTGTCAGAGAAACTTAAAGTTAGTTATGAGGAGGCCATGATAACTGTGGCTAAACGCAAGAATGAAATGGCATTGCCCTACATTCAAATGCGTAGCCAGACTAACAATAGCAACTATCGTCTAAGAGTGTTGCAACGGGCTTGTGATCAACCCAAAGTAGGCAGCTTTAATGTCTATGGCATAAATGGTATGTCAGATGCGATTACCGTGCCACATTGGTAATCGACTTGAATGGTAATGACGAATTACCCAAAAATTAGGCATAAAAACCCTTTTTTTTGACTATTTAAAAAATTACAATAAAATCAATCAGTTATATCCGGGCTAGAAATGGAGGGTAAAATAGGGTGTTTTGTCCTCCACGCCTTGTTGTAATTGATTTCTTTGAGGTATAATTCCTCTTCATCACCGCTCAGGTGACTTAGAAAATTATTTTAGAATATCCATACAGGGGTTTTGCCTTCATCACCGCTCAGGTGACTTAGAAAGCTGAGTTCTGCTATACGTTTGATGACGACAACTTCATCACCGCTCAGGTGACTTAGAAAACCTAAAAAACCCAACTGCGGCTGACCAATAACTTCATCACCGCTCAGGTGACTTAGAAAAGCATCAGACCCAGCAGCATCAAGAGCAACGTCTTCATCACCGCTCAGGTGACTTAGAAATGAATTATTAGTCACGATAGAGAAATTAAAAACTTCATCACCGCTCAGGTGACTTAGAAAACTCTATCTAATGGTGGACTCTTGTGCCAATACTTCATCACCGCTCAGGTGACTTAGAAATTAAATTATAGGCATCAAAAAAGCGGAGGTTACTTCATCACCGCTCAGGTGACTTAGAAAGATTTTATCGGGATCAACTGTCAAAACGCTACCTTCATCACCGCTCAGGTGACTTAGAAAAATTGGTTCTGGGTAAATACATTCACCCATAGCTTCATCACCGCTCAGGTGACTTAGAAAACGTATTTAAAATACATGGGCTTTAGCGTCGGTCTTCATCACCGCTCAGGTGACTTAGAAAATTGTCATCATGCTCAACACAACGAGAAGCCACTTCATCACCGCTCAGGTGACTTAGAAAACTTACCGCAATGTCAACACTAGTGTAATAACCTTCATCACCGCTCAGGTGACTTAGAAAATTAACGCAACCAAAACGGCTGGCGGTAAAGTCTTCATCACCGCTCAGGTGACTTAGAAAACCATTAAAGGCTTGCTTTAGTAGCGACTCAACTTCATCACCGCTCAGGTGACTTAGAAAGATTGTCTCAATGGCATGGACTGAGCCTTGCTCTTCATCACCGCTCAGGTGACTTAGAAAAATAAAGACCGAGCTAACACAGCCTAGGTTTTCTTCATCACCGCTCAGGTGACTTAGAAAACTCTATCTAATGGTGGACTCTTGTGCCAATACTTCATCACCGCTCAGGTGACTTAGAAATGTCACGTTAATTGCCAAACCTTCTGTCATCGCTTCATCACCGCTCAGGTGACTTAGAAAATGAACAACACCAGCCACTTGACCAGCACCGCCTTCATCACCGCTCAGGTGACTTAGAAAAAAGTTTCTAGTCCTACTGCACCACAAACAAACTTCATCACCGCTCAGGTGACTTAGAAAGTCTGAATGAACAACGTGTAAGGCTCTGTATCCTTCATCACCGCTCAGGTGACTTAGAAATAATCGATTTCGATTAATAACGGAGCTTTAAACTTCATCACCGCTCAGGTGACTTAGAAAGTACTAAACGGCATGACTTACACATACAAGTGCTTCATCACCGCTCAGGTGACTTAGAAATAAATACTTGGCCCGCAATCGTCCGCATCTTGCTTCATCACCGCTCAGGTGACTTAGAAAGTTGTAAAGAAACGAACCCTCTGTAAACACGACTTCATCACCGCTCAGGTGACTTAGAAAATACTGGATGTTTCTTTTGTCCATGGTGATACCTTCATCACCGCTCAGGTGACTTAGAAAATAGACAGCTTTGAGGCTGGAGCAACTGTGACCTTCATCACCGCTCAGGTGACTTAGAAAAGTCTGAGTTAGTAAAGCCGTATGTGCGCTGACTTCATCACCGCTCAGGTGACTTAGAAAAATCATGGCGAATGGATTATGTTAGGCCCATTCTTCATCACCGCTCAGGTGACTTAGAAATGTCCAAAATAAGCAGCCCATTAGCCGTATTACTTCATCACCGCTCAGGTGACTTAGAAAGTCATCGTGCATATTAAAAACGTACCGTGCTGCTTCATCACCGCTCAGGTGACTTAGAAAACTTGGCAATCTAGCAAGTATCACGCTGTAATCTTCATCACCGCTCAGGTGACTTAGAAAGCAAGACAAAAGAGCGGTTTGCGTCATTGGGTCTTCATCACCGCTCAGGTGACTTAGAAATAGCTGATCCTACCTCGTCGTCAATCGTCGTCCTTCATCACCGCTCAGGTGACTTAGAAACAATTGACACCACCAAAATATTGCATCGTAAACTTCATCACCGCTCAGGTGACTTAGAAATCAGTAAAGTTTGGATTATTAATTACAACCGTCTTCATCACCGCTCAGGTGACTTAGAAAATATGCGGCCTACCAACACCATCAAGGCGTTGCTTCATCACCGCTCAGGTGACTTAGAAAGATTGAGCCTGTACAAAATAAGCAGCCCATTACTTCATCACCGCTCAGGTGACTTAGAAATTGTATGCCGATTGTAGTTACAGCGTTATGCACTTCATCACCGCTCAGGTGACTTAGAAACATCTGCAAGCATACCTGAAAACTTTGTTAGTCTTCATCACCGCTCAGGTGACTTAGAAAGATGATGAACAAACATGGCGGTTAAATCCCTCCTTCATCACCGCTCAGGTGACTTAGAAAATAACAGCATCAACCAAAGACCAACCACCAACCTTCATCACCGCTCAGGTGACTTAGAAAACCAATAAATTTTGACGGTCTTTTTCTTACGTCTTCATCACCGCTCAGGTGACTTAGAAACTCAGTAGCTAATGTTTTACTATAAACGGTTGCTTCATCACCGCTCAGGTGACTTAGAAAAACTACGTGCAGACGTTCAGCAGGGCGCTGTACTTCATCACCGCTCAGGTGACTTAGAAAAACTACGTGCAGACGTTCAGCAGGGCGCTGTACTTCATCACCGCTCAGGTGACTTAGAAATATGTCATAACCCATTTCATCCTCTAGTATGACTTCATCACCGCTCAGGTGACTTAGAAATATGGGTTTAGAGCCGCTGTATGTGGCGTTGCCTTCATCACCGCTCAGGTGACTTAGAAAGTAGATGTTGAAGCGCCTGAGGGTGTTTATGACTTCATCACCGCTCAGGTGACTTAGAAAGTTAGTGGCGATGCAATCACCTACAACTTATCCTTCATCACCGCTCAGGTGACTTAGAAAAGCACGAAAGAACGCAACTCTCTTCGGACGTACTTCATCACCGCTCAGGTGACTTAGAAAATAGTGCGTACAATAGCTCTAAGGATGTATCACTTCATCACCGCTCAGGTGACTTAGAAAATCACGGCCAGACTTACCAATATTGCTGAATACTTCATCACCGCTCAGGTGACTTAGAAATGCCGTATCTTTCAATATGCTAGACAAGCTACCTTCATCACCGCTCAGGTGACTTAGAAATCATCAAACAAGGTTGTGTTGTTCAAGCACATCTTCATCACCGCTCAGGTGACTTAGAAAAATTTAAATTAGACAACGACGCTGACCATGAACTTCATCACCGCTCAGGTGACTTAGAAACGGTAAAAATATATCAACCGTATTTACACAGGCCTTCATCACCGCTCAGGTGACTTAGAAAACGACAGGAAGCTGCGTTCATTTAAGTCAATACTTCATCACCGCTCAGGTGACTTAGAAAGTTTCAACCGTTCAAGCTACCTTTGCACCTAACTTCATCACCGCTCAGGTGACTTAGAAATCTTGCTTTGGGTTTGGCTGTTAGTCAAACGCCTTCATCACCGCTCAGGTGACTTAGAAAGCCCGCACTGGTAGAAGCAAAGGCACTGGTAGCTTCATCACCGCTCAGGTGACTTAGAAAAACGTCAAAAGAAGGCAATGAGGGGCACTGACCTTCATCACCGCTCAGGTGACTTAGAAAGCAAACGAGGCCAAAGACTTTGATAAGGACGTCTTCATCACCGCTCAGGTGACTTAGAAAATAGAAACATTGGCTAAAAATATCCCTGACGCCTTCATCACCGCTCAGGTGACTTAGAAAATCAATAATATCCATTTCAACAGCTTTTAAAAACTTCATCACCGCTCAGGTGACTTAGAAACAAGTCTGATTAATTTATTGCCATATTTAGCACTTCATCACCGCTCAGGTGACTTAGAAATACTTTTTACAGAAGAGCTATTTTGTAAGAAACTTCATCACCGCTCAGGTGACTTAGAAAAATGACATTAGACGCAGATCGATTCTCCTTCACTTCATCACCGCTCAGGTGACTTAGAAAACTAAAGGGCAAAGGTGCTTCTACTAATAGAGCTTCATCACCGCTCAGGTGACTTAGAAAAGTGGCGTGACTGATGGTGAAACCCGAAAGTCCTTCATCACCGCTCAGGTGACTTAGAAACTTAGCAGAAACACCCGAACGTAATTGTCTTTCTTCATCACCGCTCAGGTGACTTAGAAAATTAGTACAATAAGCTTTTGAATCACCAACAGCTTCATCACCGCTCAGGTGACTTAGAAAATGACATTTGATCTTACAGTTGAGCAGCTATACTTCATCACCGCTCAGGTGACTTAGAAAATAGGCATTTGCATTTGTTCAGGTTTTTGCGGCTTCATCACCGCTCAGGTGACTTAGAAAAATGTACTAAACACTTCTGCCATCTGTCCGTCCTTCATCACCGCTCAGGTGACTTAGAAAAAAGTAGCCGCTATGATTGAAAACTTTAAAGCCTTCATCACCGCTCAGGTGACTTAGAAATTGATGACTTTACCGACAAAATGCAAAAAGTTCTTCATCACCGCTCAGGTGACTTAGAAATTCCCCTTTTGGGGCTTAGCATCAATACCTTTCTTCATCACCGCTCAGGTGACTTAGAAAATTACACACAGCAGGTTATCAAGGGCATTGGGCTTCATCACCGCTCAGGTGACTTAGAAATCTGTTAGTGCGCCGCTGTAACGCAATGCCGCCTTCATCACCGCTCAGGTGACTTAGAAATTATGAGCAACAATGTGTGATTCACTTTGAAACTTCATCACCGCTCAGGTGACTTAGAAAAAGTGTCCGAACCGTGAAACGCACATGAACACCTTCATCACCGCTCAGGTGACTTAGAAATGACGTGACTAATGCCATCATTGGTATGCGTGCTTCATCACCGCTCAGGTGACTTAGAAATTTGCCAGACTTTTCGCTGACCAGATAAGCATCTTCATCACCGCTCAGGTGACTTAGAAAACTAGAGCCACCAGTTTTGACGCATTTTGATCCTTCATCACCGCTCAGGTGACTTAGAAAGCTAATTCACACAAAGGCGATACATCAAAAGACTTCATCACCGCTCAGGTGACTTAGAAAATGGGCGAGCTATTCAGCGTTTCTTCTTCATTATATAAAATCATTTCTAGACTAAGGTTTAGTTGTTATAATAAATAACTGTGTATAAGGGATAAGAAATGAGAAGATTATTGGCAATTATGTTCTTAACTAGCGTGGCCCTTGGTGCTTGCTCAGATCAAGTTAATTCAGAAAGCGAGGCCAGTTCCTCAACCACTGCTAACGAGACTGATGGAGGAATAGGCTCTGACGCGCCTTTAGAGTCCGCTCAGGAACCAATAGCAGATAGTACAAATGATGAGACTGATTCAGATGGTCGCTCTACTGACTCGTCTTTCGAAGATGTCGAGGCGACAACTAAGTACAATCATATTTTACGAATGCGCCAGTATTGGATTGACGATGTAGAAGTTGGTAGCTCGACGTACCATGACTACACAGGAATTACTTATTATGACATTGCAGACGCTAATGGAGACCAGATAGCTCCAGTCTTCGAGGAACAACCTCTGGAAGATGATCGCCCAGATATCAATGGTGTCCCTGTTCCCGTATGGGCTCCTATGCTATCTAGCGCTTTTGCAGAAGACGTGGATAAAGCGTTATCTCAGTATGCTGATGATCGCCCTACTATCATACAAGGCGTGCTTAAAGGTTATTATAATAAAGGCATTATACTTAACGATATATGGATCGAGGGCGATGTAAAAGGTGATCTTAATGTAGGAGATATTATTACAGTCGGCTGTAATAAAGTGATGTTGAGCTACGCAGGAGGAGCCCTTGGTATGGTTGTTTTTGGATCTCAGTGTGAGTAATTAAAATTATTGGCCATAAAAAACCACTCTACATAGAGTGCTTTTTTTATACTGAAATTGCAAACAAGAAGAATATTATTTTGGCCACTACCAAGTATCATTTTAATCTCTATAGCTCATTATGTCTAAAGAATGATCATAAAAATGCCCACCTCCTAAATCCACTTTATCCTCTACCTGAACCTTCCTGGAATTGTCGGAGCCAGATTTACTTGAGTCAGCCATTTTCACTTAATAGATTAAAATCATCATAACACCGTCTTTCAAACTCAAAGGATGACAAGTAACCAATCGTGCTATCCAGTCGTTTTTTACTAAACCTGAGAAGCGTTAAAAATCGATTAATTATCGGTTTAGCTTTGCAAGACGAGAGCGGTGCTCGAATTACCGCCCATTCAAAGATTACTAATTCAACATCACTTACGCCGTCCTAGCTCTTTTTTAAATAATGAATGACCTCAGACTTATAAAGCCCATTGACCATTTCAGCCAATGCATTATCATACGAATTATCAGTCGTGCCCACAGAAGTGATAATGCCAAAGTCAGTCATACTATAAGTGTAGCGGATAGATACGTAATGAATCCCTCTATCGCTATGATGAATTACATCTTTGGGCTTGTTTCTGTCTGCTATCTCTTGATTTAAAGCTGCCATCACCATATCAGTGTTCATCCGCTTTGATACTTTCTAGCTAACGATAGCTCAAGCAAATGCATCATTGATAGATGCGTTATACACCTAGCCGCTTATAGTCTTCATATAAGTAAAGTCCACAACCTACAGCTGGTTAGGACGGTGAGCATTAAAGCTACAATTAACTAGGTCATCTGTATGCTTCTAGTCGTTACGGCTGCTCATGCTGAGTCATTGACTGCTCTACCGTACAACGAGCCACATGAATGCCATCTACTTTCATCTGCTACCAAACCTTACGAGCACCATAACGGCATTTGCTATCCTACCAAATACGTTTAATCCCACTTATATAGAAGTCGTAATGTTGACTGCGCAGTGATCGCTTTTCAGGATAGTTCTCCAAATTTTTGGCACGGTGATAGGTTGACGGTACTATTGGTAGTACTCAACAGATCATCTCGATCCCATGAGGATATTTGCTATCTTGGATAAATTGAATCATGATTTTAATCAGCGGCCGAGCTCTACCTGGACGAAAAAAGCAGCAGCCTTGCATATTATCTCGTTGGCTTGTTTGAGCTCTCTATTTTTGCGTTCAAGCTCTTTAACACATTGCTCTTGGCTTTGAGCTTGTACTGAAGCAGGAACGATTTGGTCTATGTGTTTCTTAGGCGTACAGCCAATCTCTGACGCTATAGCTTGAATGGCCGACCATGTGTAGAGATAGTCGCTCGCTGCTTCAATTAGCATGCGAACGGCGTGTTCTTTAATCTCGGGGGTGTAGGTTTGTCTTTTCATTGTCGTATTCTTTTAGAATATTAAGTATCCGACAATCTTGGGGCGGTTCATTTGTGTTTATATATTTGAAAAACTATCTGCCTTCTGCTATCTCAGCTTCTTCTCTAGAAACTTCTTTTGGTGAATCTGCATACCAATTATCTTGTGACTTTTCAAAATCATATGAACGAGTAACAACATCATGTCTACCAAAAGCTTCTACAGATAAACTGACAATACATCTAAATTCAACATTTTCCTCATAACCCTTGTATTTTCGTGGCGGCTTAGGCTCACATTTAATATAGTCAAAGTCTACTGAATCAGGCGTACGGACAAAACTCTCTAAAACTTTTTCTTTGACGACTGATTTACTTGGTCCGTTACCACTACAAGCTATCAATGTTAATGGTAAAAACAAAGCAAACAACTTTAAAAATCTCATATTTACATTCCAGCTTTAAGCTTTTTTAATTTTGAATATATCCAGTCTTAGTTCAAATAATAAGATTTAACAGTAACATTCAAGATGTCTTATTGTATAAGCTAGCGTATTTTATTTTTGTCGACGTCTAATACAGCGTCCTTGTACTTTACATTGCCTGAAATTAAAGTAATACCTTCGTCTATGGGGACAACATAGCTATCCAAACTGCCATAATTAACACATGCTGGCTGAATTTTACTACTATTTGTCCTTATAAATACCGCTTGCTGATAGTCCTCACACTCGCTTTCATGCTCTACTTTTTCTTCATAATCAGGAATAATAATTTCTTTTCCTTCAGCAATTTTTCCAATGCTAACATTAATATTTTTTGCAAACACTTGAGTGCTTCCTAACGTGGAAACCAGTAGTAAACTAAAGGTAATACCAAATTTCAACTTGTTCATAGCAGATAATCTCGATTAGTGTTGAATATAAAGGATGAAATATAGCTTATTACTAATAGCTAATGCAATGAAATTAAGGCTAAACTGAAACTAATAGATAGCTATGACTTCAAAACGTCTTACTCTAATAGTAAGTCAAATACATACCATTCACTATTCAAATACCACAGCAGCCATCATCGTATAAATCACATCTGCTTTTAAATTCTACAAGCGGCATATCTACAAGCAATATTATCTATTTTAAACATATGAGCAGGCTGTACGTTTTCATCATAAAGTTCTACTCGAAGTGGCATTTATACTGCCTACTAGATAGTTATTTACGTACATATCAATCTATACCCGACCTCTACTCTTCAAGTAGTACTTTGCCTTGTCTCCACTTTCCACTCCCAAGCTATCACCCTAAACTACGTTTCTAGTTATCTTATCCATTCATACACCTACAAACTCTAGCTACACTCCTAAACTCTCTCAGATAAGATCACCATAGATTGTCTATAAAAGCTCAAAAGACGTCACCTGATGTCGTGTATTTCATACTTTTGCTTCAAATATTAGCAAATTGACTTTCAATTGTTTGCTAATACTCGTAAATTATTAGTGGAGGTCAATACACAGGATATAACGACCAAATCATTAACTCGATATCTCAGTGAGAAATATATGAAATCACTATCGATCGCTAAGCTACAAACACTCAATGTACTTGTATATCCAGACATCGTTGGTTTATTTGATATTTATACCTGCCATATTAGGCCGCTGCTTGACAGCAAGACTATCGAACTTGAGCAAAGTAATGCTTGCTCGAAACTTACCTGCTTTATAAAAGAGGAGGAAAAGTGGTTCTTGCTCAATAACTTTGAGCTATTTTATATAGTAAAAAGCCCTTATATTGATTTTGATGTATTAAGACAAGAAGTGGCTGTGAAATACATCTCAAAGAGTCAGTTTGATTTTGGCATCAGTTTTTACGAGCTTATCGACCTCATTGCTCTACATAATAAAAAGATAGATATTAGGCTCGTTTATACGCAGCTAAACGAGCTATTGGATCAAGAAATAAACCAAAAACTATTTGGCAAAAATATTTTTGCTATTACTACATTTTGTCGGCTTATAAAAATAAATGAGCAGACTTATCATAAACGTCGTCCTACTGGAGTATCGTGATGGCTCAAGATAATGACACCTCACCCAATGAGGAACAATGGCTGTCTGCAAAGACCATTGATTATTTAAAGAGTGAGGAAGCGTTTGTTTACCCAGAAGCTATTATAGATGCTATCTCCACCATTATTATCGCAGTACATGACAGTTATAAATCCTCTAATAATTCTATTGAACCTTTATTAGAGATGACTGTACTAATACTACAAGATGAGCCTATTGCCTCTAAGTATATGCAAATCAGTCGTACTCATTTAGCAGAAAAACCACTGATGATGCAGCTGCTGATCCTAATGCAGAATATTGTCACCAAACAACAATTAGGCCACTCATTGCAACACCTAGTTTGGTTAGCAATAGCAATGCACACTGCAGCTTTACTTATCATTCAAGATAAGAAAACTCATACCAATAATATACTGATGCAGTTTAAGATGGCGCAATTCTCAGCATCTTCTAGGCGCAAATGGCTTTGGAACGCACTTCCTGACATCTCCCACACTGAGATGAGTATAGAGCGTATATTATCGGTATTTAATAGTCTATTAGATCAGCAAAAAAGCGAACTTGTAGCACTAATCAATGGCCAAGCTACTCATACAGAGAAAGTAAAAAAAGACAAGTCTGACATAAAAGCCAAGCTGAGCCAGATAGATAAAATAACGACCGCCTACCAACACGCACACGACTTGCATGCACCAAAACCTGAGCGCAAGAAGCCACCAAAAAATAACAGCATTAAACCCATAAACTTATCCGATGATAAACCAATATATCCTCTCGATTATGGAGCTACAAACTCTAACTGGAATAGTAAGCCTGATAAAGACAATTGGAACACCACACCTGATGATGTCGAACACAGCTCTACCACCATAGACCTAGCATTTCTGGAAGCTAATACCGAAACCTATGAAGGGTTAACGACGAGCTTTGAAGAGTACATCGATCACAATGAATTGCCCTATATCAGCTACGACAACTATCCAAACCCTCTAATTAGAAACTCTATACCGCTGCAAACTATCGACTTATCGCTGCAGCAAAACTATATGTCCCAGCGTAATCTCGCGCTCAACTCTAACACACGCTTACTTTCCGTTGCTGGTTATCAAACCCTATTTGCCGCACTACACCAAGATGCTAAATCTTTACCAGAGTCAGATAACAATAAAACCTGCGCTGGCATTTTATTGCTATCAATGCTTACTGGCCTTCCTGTTAAGTCCTTAATAATACCAGGCTATGTCGGTCATCCTAGTATTTTTAGCATCCATGACAAAAGAGCTTATATTAAACATAGCCTTGGTATTACTAAACGATCTGTTAGCCAAACGTTAACAAAGGAAGATTACGAAAATCATTCTGACACTATTAAAATTCCACTGCCATTATGGCTAATTGATAACCTGCTGGCTTGTCAGTTGCCTATAAAAGAAGAGTTTACGACTTACCTTGCCAACTTGCGTAATAGCCTTGGACTGCCCTATCTTTCGGTCAACCGAATAGAAACAGTATTACATGTTGTACTCTCTCGCTATACGCCAGATTGTCATGCACATATTGCCGATATCATTTGCCGCACGCCAGCGCCCCATGCTCCAGCGATGTACTATAGCAGCCATACTAGTGAAGGGATCATCGCTCACTATAAGTCGGCGCTAAGTGTACTCAGCAATATAAGTAGTTTTGACTTAGCTTATATCACCCCTTGGCATAAATACACCATAGGCTCTGGGTTTGCACTCAAGCTCGAAACCGTTCGTAACATCATAGATGAGATAAAAATTTGGGCAGATCAAAGTACAAATTATGATGAGCACTTTAATAGAACCAGTATTTTTATATGGTTTATCTTTTGCCTTTTAACGGGCGTGCGACCGAACAACGGTCTTGGCAAGATATACGATATCGATCTTGATATGGGGTTGCTAGAGATCAACGATAAGCCCGTTAAGAAAGTAAAAAGTGATCGTCTGATACCACTATGCCTCACCCTTGTACGCCATTTGACAGACTATAGAGACTATATAATTGACTATCAGGCTAAGCATCAATTGAAGCACGACATCAGCACTACCGTTGATGATATTCGCTTAGGTAACGATGAAGCGTTATTGAAACTTTTATCTGCAAGTGTAAGTAACCTAAAAGATATTAAGCGCGGTGACACCTATAATTTTACCAAAAACGTTATTGATGCCAACCCTTACTGGACTCGTCACTTTGTGCGTACTCAGCTTGAGAAACGTAGTGTTCAGCTGCCACTCATCAACACTATTATTGGTCATGAAAAATCTCGTCAAGAGGTATTAGGACGTTTCTCATCGAGCAGTAAAAGAGATATAAGACGTGTAGCACCTGTATTTGAGCAGATCGCTGAACAGTTAGGGTTAAACCTTATAGAGATAAACAACTATTCTAAGATAAGCCATATTGAAAGAATATATGCGGGAGTAGACCATGTTGATAGATAATATTCACCTGCCCAAAATCATCGATGGCTTGGCAAATTTTGATGGCAGAAAAAGATGCTACGTGCCTTATCCTTCTGAACTCAAAGACGATAGCCCTAAAAAATATGACATACAGCTACTGGCCGACCTACAGACTGAGTGGGATTCCCTGCAAAGAACTCATCCTGGTAATATTAGGTTCACCAAATCTTTTGACAAAGATTACGAACAAGTACTTTGGCCAAGTAATCGCACCTTTTTAGTTATACCGAGCCCTGTAAGTTTTGCTGATGAGTTATGGTTATTACAGAGTCAAGAACTAGACCAATTTCAGCGTGACTTTGATAATAAGCTAAAACCCTTATCTAACGAAGGGTTCGATAAGTTTCAAGTTATTGTTCAAGACAAAATTTCTAAAGCCTATAAAACAACCAAAAAATTAACACAAGCATGGCAGACTGTTAGTCAATTTATTGATTATCAAAATCAACATTACATGCTTGCAAAACACTATTACCCTAAGATAGTCGCGCCGCAGCCCACAAAGTTCAATCCATTGATTATTAATAACGACTGGGTCAAAAATGGCAAGTCACTGGTCAAGATTATTCGTGTCGCACAAACACACTGGAATCAAACAGCTGATTATAGCCAAGATCAGATTTTAGGCTGGCTGATATTTTCAGGGATTGTGTATGGTGGTATTAATGAAATACAGATGCTCCAAGGGTGGCTTACCTCATTGCTCACCAAAAAATATCAGCCATTCATCAAAGAAAGGATAGTGGTCTCGCCGCGCTTTGTACAAAAGCGCTTTGGTAATGAACGAGAAGAAGAAAGTGACAAGCTTTATAACACCAAGCAAATCGTCGTAGATGTAGTCAGTCAGTGTTGGCTGATGCGTTACCATAAAAACAGCAGTCAAACAGATATCAATCATATCATTGCCAAGCTGTCAGCAGATAAGATTGAGCTATACTTGACCACTGTTTTATCTAACCTAATCAAGCCTTTAAATATTAAACCCCTCTCCTTTTCAAAATTTTTATATTACGCAAGCTACCACTGGGAGATGCTCGATGGCGCTGATATTGATCATGCTTCAGTTGGTATACTTCGAGGTATGCATAACACTGCTGGACTGAGCACGCAGGATTTTGATAATTTTTTGAACCAAAAATATCAACATAAAGTTGAGCACTATAATCTAGAACATATTTTAGCGCTATCTATCAGTACAAGCTCTATTGCTCAAAAAGAGACGGGCAACATTTCTACCAAAAAAATAGAGGTTAGAAAGTCTGATTTGATTATGAGTCTCACTAAAGACTTTAAAATGGATAAAAAATATGAAAAGAAAAAATCCAATAGCAATCCGTACACAATTATCGAAAGAGTAGAAAAACGCTATAAGCAATATGATGACTTAAGTGAAAAAATTTTATTAGATTGGGTACTAAGTTTACTAAATAGAAAAAAGTCAAAATCACCTAGTAATGAGTCTATTTTGAAATATATTAAAACTATAGGCTATGAATGGCTATATTTTACAACGGCGCAGCCGCTTGATATTTGGTCAGAGGAAGAGTTTGAGGAACTTTATGAAGATATTTTAGAGTACAAAGCTGTCGTACGGAACAATACTGACATTGGATACTCTGCCAATCTATTGAAGAGTATGCACAACTTTGCTAAGAGCAAATACAATCTACCCTCCGTGAACTTTCAACAGTCGAAAAACGGTCGGCGTGTACGTGCCGAGCTGATATCACCGCAAGCGTACCAAACCATTATCACGCAAATACTGGGTTCTGTAGATATACTAGAGCGGGAGATGTTCGCACTTTTATTTATCTTAGTCTATCGTACTGGCATGCGCAAAAAAGAGCTGTTGGGACTTAAGTATAGTGACATCGAAGGTTTGAAGGTAGCCACACCCTCAGTGGTGATCAGGCCTAATAGCTACCGCTCAACTAAGACTCAAAGTAGTATCCGCCGCATTCCTATATTTGCCCTTCTAAAGCCTGACGAATTGAACCTCTTTATCACCTTTGTACAAAGTAATATTGGCAGTAACTCAAACAAATTTATCTTTACCTTATCATCAGATCAGCGCCCTATTGGTGATCATGTTCCCTTACAGTTACTCAAACGAGTCTTAAAAGACATATCGGTAAATGATAATGTGGCAGAGCATACCTTTCATGGATTTAGACATACGGCTGTGAGCAACCTATCTTTAGCGCTAGTAGGTCATCCAGATATCGTAGAGGCACTAACCGATTATGATAAAAGCGATATTTTACGTATCAAACATGGCTTATTGGGTGAGCATATTGATGCACAAGATCGTTGGTACGCTCTATCAGGTATTATGGGACATTTGTCGCCTGAGCGTAGCTTTGAGTATTACAACCATTTTGCCACTTTAATGGCGACCTATGCATTGAGTGTTGCTGACATCAGACTACCCAAGCAAACACTGTGTAACATTACCAAGCTCCCTCCTAGAAAGATTGAGGATAATGCTGACATTACTGCTAGTGGCATAGCCAGCATATCTAGCATATCTAGCATGCGTACACTTTTATTTAAAAGTATTATAGAAGGCAAACGCAAGTCACCGAAATTTACGATCGAAAGCTGTGATAAGCAATTTCTCTTGAGTACCAATACGCTAGCCACTAATGAACTGTTTGGTCGTTATGGTCTAAACCGAGTTCAACTGCTGCTACAGACTTATGATAAAAATATACCATTAGATAAAGCAGCCCAGTTGGCACATATTCCTATTCAAGATGCAAATATTTTAATAAAACGTGCCAACGAAGTTGTCGCTATCACTACTAAACGCGGTAAACCTCGTTTTGTAAAGCTCATAGACTCAGAACCTACTGTCTTAAGCCCACTGCACATTCAATACCAAAGTGATTTAAGATTGCTGTCACCTTTATTAAATAATGCCTATCGTCTACGAGAAAAGTCAGGAACTGATTGGGCTTGGTTTATTGAGATATGTAGTCAAAAACTCTCTAATAGCAGAGCATACCTACCATTTAGAAAAGGAGATGAGAAAGAGTTGCAGCGTTTCATCAATATTGCTGAGAAACTGCTGCCTTTGAAACATTGGCTAATAAGTAGCAACGAAGCTTTATGGATGAAAAATATGTCACATACTGATTATCAAGACATTAAGCAGCAATCTAATGATTCGACAAGCGCTCTCCATATCGGTATTGCTAGCCGAGATCCTAGAGAGCAAACGAATAAATGGCAGCACTCACCGCTACTACGGTTTTTTGTGCATATGATGCTTATTACAGATGAAAAGCTAGCTATTGTGAATTAATCTTCTTACATCAAGCCTTATTTGTCATAACGCACGTTACGGGAACAAGATGCAGCCTTTATACTTTTTGCTGATCATCAGTGGTGACAGGACTGATTTCTGTATCATCAGCCTGAGCCCCTACCTGTGTATTTGAACCATTGTTTGAAACTGGTGTACTATTTTCATGGTCAAGTGAACGATTATTGCGAGCACGCGAAGTTTCTTCATCTTTGACTGCTTCTTTAAAACCCTTTACTGCACCGCCTAAATCTTTGCCAGCATTTTTAAGCTTAGTAGTGCCAAATACGACCACCACCACTACTAATAAAATCAGCCAATGTGTAATAGAAAAACTGCCCATAACGTGATCCTTATATTTTAAAGTCTTGATAAGACCAGTATGTGTATGTGTGCTTTAAGACCCTCTTTACCGTACAAAAATTACAGTTTCAAGCGACGCAATCTCAGCGCATTGCCAATAACAGATACTGAAGACAGACTCATCGCAGCGGCTGCTATCATTGGACTGAGCAACAGCCCAAAGAATGGATACAGAACGCCTGCCGCAAGCGGTATACCAAGCGCATTGTAGATAAACGCAAAAAACAGATTTTGTCTGATATTTTGCATCGTAGAATGACTCAGTTCATGGGCTCTGACAATTCCCATCAGATCACCCTTCACTAACGTGATGCCAGCACTCTCCATAGCCACATCTGTTCCTGTGCCCATGGCAATGCCAACGTTAGCCTGTGCAAGAGCGGGAGCATCGTTAATACCGTCACCCGCCATAGCCACGACCTTGCCGCTATTTTGTAGCTCTTTGATAATACGGTTTTTGTCTTCTGGAGAGACGTCAGCATGTACCTCATCAATATTTAACTTACTGGCAACGGCTCTAGCAGTTATTTCGTTGTCACCTGTTAGCATGACCACCTTTAGTCCAGCCTGATGCAGTAAAGATATCGCTTCGCTAGTACTCGGCTTGATCGGATCAGCGACTGATATTAAACCAGCAGCTTGGCCGTTTACTGCTACAAACATTACCGTTTCGCCGTCTTTTCTGCGCTTATCAGCACGTTCTGAAAGCGTACTGTCAAAGCTATCAAGACGTTGCATAAATTTTGAGTTGCCTACAGCGACTTGCTTGCCATTGACCAGTGCCTGCGCGCCTTCGCCTGTGGTCGAGCTAAAATCACTGGCTTTAGCAATATCAAGAGATTTTTCCTGCGCAGCTTTAACAATAGCTTCTGCCAAAGGATGCTCGCTGGCAGTCTCTACCGCAGCGACAAGTATAAGCAGTTCATTTTCATCTAAGCCACCAAGTGCTTCGATAGCAGTGACCTCTGGTTTGCCTGCGGTTAATGTTCCCGTTTTATCGACAACGATGGTATCGACTTTTTCCATGCTCTCTAACGCTTCAGCGTTTTTGATAAGCACACCATTCTGAGCACCCTTTCCGGTACCGACCATAATCGACATAGGCGTGGCGAGTCCTAACGCACAGGGGCAAGCGATGATTAACACTGCAATAGCGTTGACCAGTGCAAAGGCCATGGCAGGCGCAGGCCCAAAGATAGCCCAGACGATAAAAGTTATGATAGAGCAGATAAGGACAATTGGCACAAACCATCCAGCCACTTTATCCACCAGTTTCTGTATTGGTGCGCGACTGCGCTGGGCTTCAGCAACCATTTTGACGATCTTGGACAGAACCGTGTCATCACCTACGTCAACCGCTTCAATCAGTAGGGTTCCCGTGCCGTTTACCGTGCCACCAGTAACCGTATCGCCTTTTGCTTTAGAAACCGGAATAGGTTCCCCCGTTACCATCGACTCATCGATACTGCTACTGCCTTCAAGCACAATACCATCTACAGGGAGTTTCTCTCCTGGCTTAACCCGTAATTTGTCGCCACTGATAACTTCGTCAAGGGAGACTTCTGTCTCAACGCCTTGCTCATCTACCCGCCTTGCATTTGGTGGTGCCAACTCAAGAAGAGCACGAATTGCGCCAGAAGTCTGGCTTCGGGCTTTAAGCTCTAGCACCTGACCTAGTAGTACTAACGTCGTGACAACTGCTGCTGCTTCATAATAAACACCGACTCGACCGGATGCATCCCTAAAACTGTCTGGGAAAATGCCCGGAATAAAGGTTGCTATCAGACTGAAACCAAATGCTGTGCCTACACCTATCGCAATTAGGGTAAACATATTTAGGTTGCGACTTTTTATGGATTGCCAACCTCGCACGAAGAAAGGTGCTGCTCCCCATAGCACCACTGGTACCGCAAGCGCCAACTGTATCCACTGAGCAATCTGCCCAGCGATATCACCCTGACCGCCTTGAATGAAGCTGTCTAAATTTATACCTACCATATCGCTCATTGCATACAAAAACAAAGGGACGGTCAGCACGGTACAAATCCAAAAACGCCGAGTCATGTCATCGAGCTCTGAGGTATCCTCTTCACCAATAGTAGCAGTCTCTGATTCAAGTGCCATGCCACATATGGGACAGCCACTATTCTCAACATCTCTGACTTCGGGATGCATGGGGCAGGTATAAACGATTCCGCTGTAGCCAGCTGGCACCTTATCGTACTTGCCGCCTTTTATAGAGTTTACCTTAGTACGGTCAGTATCCTTTCCATGACAGTGTGCATGACTGTCTTCATTATCATTTGAATCAGTAACCTCGCCCTCAGGTTTGAGAAACATACCGCATATTGGGCAATCGCTTTTTTCCACATCTCTCACTTCGGGATGCATAGGGCAGGTATAAACGGTACCGCTATAATTTTCCGGTACTTTGTCGTATTTACTCTCTTTAGTAGGATGGGCATCGGTATTCGACGGACTATGGCAGCTTGCACGGTCATCTTTCATTGCTACCATCTCGGCAACAGTGTCGTCAGGTTTAAGAGACATTTTGCATATTGGACAGCCGCTATCTGTAACGTTTTTCACCTCTGGATGCATCGGACAGGTATAAACGGTTCCGCTGTAGCCCTCTGGCACTTTGTCGTATTTACCGCTTTTGATATGCGCTTGCTTGGCCACATGTTTCATAAAAACTACTCCTTGAAGACCATAAGTAAATATTCTGATTCAGTCATATCAACCGCTGATAGCCGTTGTCTCTACTCTTACTTTATACGCTTAATAACTTATCTAAGAATAAGACTCAATCTGGTTTACGCAGGTGTTTGAGTAGCGACATAATAATTAATATCAATATGGCCAAAAACAGTAGGGCAAATACTAAACAGAGAACCATCATCCCCCAGCTCATCTCGTGCATCATCGATCCATTCATGAGGCCATCCATAGGCCCGCTCATCATACCGTGCATCATAATAATCATGATGAGTACTCCTTACTTGTTATTTCCTTAGTATAAGTAATGATATAGTACTGGCGTGTGAACATATACCTTTCAATAGGCTACTTACTTAATGATACCTAATACAGAGTGCTCAGAATTTGTGACTGTTTATTCCAACTCATCAATCAATTGCTTCATCTCAGAGATTTCACGCTTTTGCGCTTTTATAATATCGTCAGCAAGCTTTTGTACACGCGGATCTTCAATATCAGCGCGACTACTGGTGAGAATAGCAATCGAGTGATGCGGTATCATCGCTTGCATCCAATCGACTTGATCGACCGTTGCTTGTGATCTAACACCCCAAATACCAACAGCAAACATCAATACACTCAGGCCATAGATCATCAAATTGACCTTGGTCTTCTTATACATATTGGTCATAAATGCCAACATGACCACTGCCATACCGGCACCCATGTAGAGCGCCATGTAAGCTCGGGTTTCACTAAAATAAATATGATCCCATTCATAAGTATTGAAATACATCATGATGTACATCACAATCGTAGACGTCACAATCATCAGAGTGAACTTTACATAAGGGTTCATGCCCTGTTGATGATTCATGCTGTTTTGATCTGAAGCATTCATAGTATATCCCCTATTATTTTAATAATATTAGAACCAGAATTTGACCCCCGCAGTCAAACTACTACTATCAACCGATTCATTTTCTTGACGTCGTTGACCACGAGCCTTGCCAAGCGCTGTCTCATA